>DASYCD010000511.1:0-11085 GCA_036500405.1 Bryobacteraceae bacterium | reverse complement strand
TCATCGCATAGATGATGTCGTTCACGCCGATCCGCATCGCGACTGACGTCACGTTCTCCGGGTAACGCGCGTCATCGGCAAACTCCCAGGCGTCGCCGACATCGTCGTTATAGTAGATCGCGATCATGACGCGGCCTTTGTCGTCATAGATGGCCTGCCAGTGTGAGCCGCGGCCGCCGTCTTCACAGTTCTTGCAGCCCTGGCGGAGGTGGGCCTGGCCCGGGATCTGGACACGGTCGTGCAGTTCATAGACCGTACGAACAATCGGGTCATCGTCCGGAATTTCGACGATCGGACGGTCCGGAAACACGTAGCGAATGCGCTTCACGAATTCGGCATACTCCGCGTTGCCGTGGAAATCGTCGGCAAAGAAGAAGCCCCCGCGCAGCAGGTACTCGCGCATTTCCCTGCCCTGCTTTTCGTTCAGCGCCCATTCGCCCACCTGCACGGCGTAGAGGAACGGCAGATCGAACTCCTCATCTTCATCGAGATCCACGGGCTGCTCGACCGAGCGCGTCTGAAGCCGCGTGAGACGGCGAACAGCTTCGAGAAAATGACGGTCGGCGCGGGGGTAGTCCTGAGTCCAAAGCGAGAGGCCCTGATGCCAGTCGCCCTGGTAACGCGGATAATAACCGTCCATCGGGCCGCCGTTCGGATACATCAACCGGGCAAAGACAAACTCTCCGGGCTGATTCCAATCGGGCGGCATGGGAAGCGTTCCCATGTAATACTCGACGCCGTTGTACTGCCGGAAAGGCTTCTGAAACGCGCTCAGCGCGCCCAAAGTAAGGGTGAGGGCGACGGCTGCGATCATGGCCTTTCGACGCATCCTCATAAACCTGAAATGAGCATAGCAGCGAGCGAAGGAGTGCGCGTGACAAAAGTGGGAGTGGCGCGTCCATAACGGCAGAGCCGGAGCGTTTTATATAATCCGAATGGAGCCTGATGGAGCCTGTACAGGAACCTGTTGAGACGGCTGCGCAATCCACAGCCCCGCCGCCCCGCGCGCCGTCGGCTTTGGGCCCCGTATCGCTGCTGCGGGACGTCGCGATTTCCGTTGCCCTGGCCGTCATCCTCATCGTTTTCATCTACCAGCCAGTGAAGGTGGAAGGCACAAGCATGATGCCCGGCCTCACCGATCAGGAACGGATCTTCGTCAACAAGTACGAGTACAAGCTGGGCGAGAACAACATCCATCGTGGCGATCTGGTGGTGTTTCATTATCCGCACGATGAGCGCGAATCGTATATCAAACGCGTGATCGGGTTGCCGGGCGATTCGCTGCGGATTGTGGATGGCGATGTGTACCTGAATGGCGGAAAGCTGGACGAGCCGTACGTCCTTGATGCCTACCGTGATCACGATTCCATGCCGAGGGAGATCGTGCCGCCTGGCCACTATTTCGTTCTGGGCGATCACCGGAATTCATCGAGCGATAGCCGGAGCTGGGGCTTCGTCACGCGCAACGAGATATACGGCAAGGCTGTGCTGGTCTACTGGCCACTGGCGAAAATCGGCCGCGTGCATTGATCCCAGTGTGATTCTGCGCACTGATACCAGTACTGACGTACGGGAAGCAATTGTCAGCGAATGATAAACTCAACTCTTGTCCGCATACTCGCTGGCGCGGGCCGGACGATGGTTCCTCCATTCCGGAATTCAGGAGCCTTCCGGCGGCTTTTCCCGCTACTATCGTTCTGAAATTCAGAAGAATCTGCCGGTTTCCACGGAGATTTCCGCCTACGCCGCGAAGGCGCTGCTGTTCCTTTACCGGACAAACGGCGAGCGCGAATATCTGGACGCGGCGCAAAATACAATCAGCTTCCTGGTGAATCAGGCCTGGGACCGCTCGCTGCATCTGTTCCCCTACGAGCATCCCTCACCAACGGCGGAAAGCCGCTGGCTCACTTATTTCTTCGATTCCGGCATCATCATTCGAGCGCTGGTGGCGTACTGGCAGGTGGAGAAGGATGATCGCATCCTGGATCTGGCCACGGCGGCGGCGCATGGAATGTCGGCGTTCTGGACAGGGCGCGACTATCATGCGATTCTGACGCTGCCGGACCGAAAGCCGCTGATGCGGACGGCGCAGTGGTCGACCGCGCCCGGTTGCTATCAGGCCAAGTCTGCGCTAGCCTGGTGGGAACTCGCCGCGATTACGGGCGATGAAACGCTGAAGCGTCAATATCTGGACGTGATTGAATCCGGAATGCACACCTGCCGTGGATTTCTGGCGGGCGCGAATGAGCGCCTGAAAACGATGGACCGGCTGCACGCGTATTCGTATTTTCTGGAAGCGCTTTCCCCGTTGCTGGATCGGGCGGACGTTGTGAAGACCTACCGGTATGTGCTGGATGAAGCGTCGGCAAAGCTGCGTGAACTGGCTCCGGAATTCTGCCGCAGCGATGTCTATGCACAGATTCTGCGGGCGCGCGTGCGGGCGTCACATGTGATTCCGTTGGATACGGCGGCGGCGAGCGAAGAAGCGGCTGCACTGACTGGATTTCAGGTGGAAAGCGAAGACCCGCGGTTCCATGGCGGTTTCCTTTTCGGCAGGCGCGGCGGGGAACCTTCGCCCCACGTCAATCCGGTATCGACGACTTTCGCGATTCAGGCTCTCGAGATGTGGCGGGCATTCCAGGCAGGAGATGCCGAAGCGTGCCTTCAGCCTCCGATTTAAACGATCCACAAAAAACAGGACCGGTCAGAGTGCTGTTCGCTTCGGGGACAGCGGAACTCAACGCGTGCGTACTGGCGCATTTTCTTTCGCTGCACGGCGAACTGCCGCTCTGCATCGTATCGGAATTTGAGATAGCCGGGGGCGAATGGATCGCGTGGCATGTGCGGCGTCCGTTCGAGCAGAATGTCGCGGCCGTGAAGGCGGCGCTGGCGGGTCGGCCGATTGCGGCGGCGGCTGTGGTTTATGACAGCCGAAGTGCGCTCGAGGATCTGCAGCGAGCGGCGCAGGAACTGGCGCCTGGTGTTCAGCATTCGTATAACGAACACATGCGGCATGCGGGGCCGGAAGCGTTACGGCGCTTTCTGCTACGGCGTGCGCTGGGGCAGGCTGCGCGTCCGCTTCGGGCCGGTGGACGCGTGCGTTTGTGGCTGCGGCGGATCGCGCATCCAGCCGAAGCGGAAATCCCGATACGGGCGCGGCTGGCGATGGCGCGGGGAGTCGCGGCCGCGCGATCGCGTGTCCCGGTTGCAAAGGAGTCGCGCGTCCCGGGGGAGGCGAAATCTGCGGGGGTAACGATCGTCATTCCGAGCCGCGATGGCCACGAACTGCTGCGGGAGATGCTGCCACCTCTGATTGCGGATGCTCCTGAGGCCGCGATCGTCGTAGTGGATAACGGGTCGTCGGATGGGACGGTGGAGTGGCTCGCGCGGGAGCATCCGGCAATTCGCGCGCTGGAAAGCCCTGAACCTCTGTCCTTCGCCCAGGCCGTGAATTTAGGAATTGGTGAAGCGCGGACGTCGCGGACGCTGCTTCTCAATAACGACATGATCGTGCAGCCTGGATTTGTGGCGGCGCTGGAGGCGGCGTTCGAGCGCGTGCCGGATCTCTTTTGCGCGACGGCGCAGATTGTCTTTCCGCCGGGCGCGCGGCGTGAGGAGACCGGCAAGCCGGTTTGGCAGCGCGCGAATGAGATGGACTTTCCGGTGCGGTGCGACAATCCGCTGCCGGGCGAGGATCTGACGTGGGTTCTGTATGGAAGCGGCGGCTGTTCCCTGTTCGATACGGAAAAACTGTTGGCGCTGGGCGGCGTTTCGGAGATCTACGATCCGGCTTACGTGGAGGATCTCGACTTCGGATATGAAGCGTGGAAGCGCGGCTGGCCTTCGGTGTACTGCGGCGCCGCTGTGGTGGAACACCGCCATCGCGGCACGACAGCGCGGTTTTATTCCGAGCGGCAGATCGATTTCTTCGTGGAGCGCAACTATCTGCGATTCATCGCGAAGGCGGTGAGCGATCCGGCTCTGTTCCAGAACCTCTGGCTTTCGGGAATTCGCCGGCTGCAGCTACAGGCGATGACCGGCCGAAGCGCCGCTCTCGATGCGCTTCGCGAGCTACCAGCGATTTCCAAATCGCCCGCGGCGGCATCCGGTCCGCTCACGGAGCCGGAAGTTCTGGCGCTGACGAATGGCGATGTAGCGCTGTTTCGAGGAGAGGGGCGTGACGGGGGGACGACGGTACTGGTCGCGAGCCCCTATCTCCCTTATCCTCTTTCACATGGCGGCGCAGTTCGAATGTTTAACTTGATGCGCGGGGCCTCGGAAACAGCGGGGTTAATTCTGGTGGCATTCGTGGATGAGCTCGCACCCCCACCGGAGGCGCTGCTGAAGATCTGCCGTGAAATCGTTCTGGTGCGCCGTCATGGGACGCACTATCGCCGCGATACGCCGCGTCCGGACATGGTGGAGGAGTTCGATTCCGAGACCTTCCGCGCGTGTCTGAAACAAGCCGTGCAGCAGTGGAAGCCGCAGGTGGCGCAACTCGAATTCACGTGGATGGCGCAGTATGCGGAGGCGTGCCGTCCGGCGAAAACGATTCTGGTGGAGCACGACATCACGTTCGATCTGCAGAAACAACTGCTCGAAAACACGCATCTGAGCGACGCTGCGCGACTGGAACAGCAGGACCAGACGGCGAAATGGGTGGCGTTTGAGACTTCGGCATGGAAAGACGTCGATTGCGTGGTCACGATGTCGGCGCGCGATACGGCCGCGGTGACCGGCGCACCGATGGTGGAGTGCCTGCCAAACGGAGTCGATTGCGAGCGTTTCGAACCGGACGATACGGAGCCGGAACCGCGGCGATTGCTGCTGATCGGATCCTTCGCACACGTGCCGAATCTTCTGGCGCTCGAATTCTTCCTGAAAGAAGTCTGGCCGCGCCTGGGGCCGGGTTACACGCTGCACACCATAGCGGGATCGCGCCCCGAATACTACCTCGATTATTTCCGGAATCGCGTGGCGCTCGATCTTGCGCAGCATCTCACTCAACGCAGCATCGAACTGGAGGGTTTCGTGGCGGATGTTCGCAGCGCCTATCGCCGCGCGGCCACAGTGCTCGCGCCGCTCACTGCGTCAGCGGGCACGAACATCAAAGTTCTGGAAGCGATGGCGATGGGAAAGGCCGTCGTCAGCACGCCTGCGGGCGTGAATGGTCTGGACTTCGCGCCCGGGCACGATTTCCTCCTGGCCCACAGCGCGGATGAGTTCGCGAGAAGCGTGGAAGCTCTGACCACAGACCGCGAACGCCGTATCGCCATCGAACACGCCGCACGCGAAACGGCACTGCGCTACGATTGGCGCGGTATCGCGGACCGGCAAACAAGCCTCTACACCCGCCTCAGCGCGCTTCAGATACAATGATGGGTTCGCCTATGCCTCAAATCAAAGGTCCCGCCATTTTCCTCGCGCAGTTTCTTTCGGACGCCGCGCCGTATAACAATCTGCCCAACATCACGCAATGGGTGAAAAGTCTCGGCTACAAGGGCGTGCAGATCCCCTCGTGGGACAGCCGCGTCATCGACCTTAAGAAAGCCGCCGAGTCGAAAACTTATTGCGACGATCTGAAGGGACAGACAAACGGCCTGGCGATCACCGAACTCGCCTCCCACCTGCAGGGCCAACTGATCGCCGTGCATCCGGCTTACGACGAAATGTTCGACGGCTTCGCCGCGCCCGAAGTTCGCGGCAACCCGAAGGCGCGCCAGAAGTGGGCAGTGCAGCAGATGAAGTACGTCATCAAGGCGACGCGAAATCTGGGGCTGAAAGCGTCGCCTTCGTTTACCGGCGGCCTGATGTGGCCCTTCATGTATCCGTGGCCCCAGCGTCCGGCGGGTCTGGTGGAAGAAGGGTGGGCGGAACTCGCGAAGCGCTGGATGCCGATCCTCAATTACGCGGACGACAACGGCGTTGACCTCGCGTATGAGCTGCATCCAAACGAAGATGTGCACGATGGCGCGAGCTTCGAACAGTTCCTGAAGGCCGCGGGCAACCATAAGCGCATCAACATCAACTACGATCCTTCGCACTTCGTGCTGCAGTGTATGGACTACGTCGGCTTCATCGATATCTACGCATCCCGCATCAAGGCTTTCCACGTGAAGGATGCGGAATACCGGCCATCGGCAAAGGCGGGCGTCTATGGAGCCTACCTGCCCTGGAAGGAGCGCCCGGGCCGCTTCCGTTCACTCGGCGACGGCCAAGTGGATTTCACTCAGGTGTTCAGCCGCATGACAGCCGCGGGCTACAAGGGATGGGCTGTGATTGAGTGGGAATGCGTCTACAAGGACAGCGTGCAGGGCGCGACAGAAGGCGCTCCGTTCGTCGAGAAGCACCTGATCGAAGTGCCGACGCGCGCATTCGACGACTTCGCGGGCGCGGGCAGCAACACGAAGATGAACCGGCGCGTGCTGGGAATTTCGTAAGCGACGATCGGCCGACGATTACTCGCGGGCTCGCGCAGCTTTCGCAACCGGCAGTTTCTCCGGATAAGCGTGATCCAGCAGTGACCACATGAAATCCACCGACATGCGCGCCTGATTGTGGCAGCTCATGCAGCCGAGCTGCGGACGGCCCTGATCGAATGTTTCCATCGTGAGATTGGCGAATGCGGAAGTCGCTCCCGCGCCGGGGAAAGTCTGGGTGATTTCCCCGCCCTGCTTTGCCGGCACGAAAACCGCCTGATTGCCTTCATTGCGCGGCCATTGCGTCGTCGCCACCTGGTAAAACTCCCAAGGCGTCCCGTGCAGCAGACGCTGGTAAACCATCGACATGAGCTCCGTCTTCGGATGGATCGGCATCATGATGCTGCGCGTGAGATTGAACGCCTGCGCGGGCTCTTTCGCGAGCGGCGCGAGTTTCAGCGGATTCTGCGCCGGCATCTCATTTTTTGGGTTGCCGTCATTGAACGTGAACTTGCCGGTACCGCCGAACTGCTTGGGCGGCACCCCGTCAATCTGCTCGAATGACGACCAGATCCACTGCGGCCGGCTCGGCGTTTTCACAATAATGTGCAGGCCCACCAGCCCCATCGAGATCTTCGAGCATTTGCCGCTGTTGGGATCTTTCACCATCATCATCTGTTGGTAAAAGCGCGCCTTCTGCGCATCGGTAAAGCCATCCAGATCGAGCCACGCCGCTTTGATCGCAGTGGATCCCATCGGGAACTGCAGCACGGGCAAATCAGGCTTTGGGTTCGGCACTTCCGGCAGATTCGCGCGCAGATAATACTTGTGGCTCACGATGAAGTCGTAGGCGATCTTGTTGTAGAGCGTCTGGTAATGAACGTATTTGCCGTTCTGCGCAACGAGCGGACCCAGCAGTTCGCCAATACCCACCTGCCCGAGATCGTCGATACCGTTTTTCATCCCCAGCACCATATCCCCGAATTGCTGATCGGCGCCGCAGGCGTTAAGCGACGCCGCATCGTACTGATTGAAAGCCGATGGCGCGGAGCCATCGTCATGAAACAGCTCCTGCAGCGACTTGAACGTTTCGAAGACGCGCGGGCCGGGGTCGCCGGCTTTCTTCGCGGTATCGGCCACGCCGCGCTCGCCAGTCTTCGCTGGCCAGATCATCGCGACGAATTCCTTCCACGAAAAGTCGTCGAAGTAGTCCATCGGGATATCGCTGAAACCGTTCGGAATGCAGACGTCGGCAGGTGGAACCGGCGAAGAGGCGTTCTGCACCACATCCACCGGGCAGCCGTTGCCGGGGCCTGTCTCCGCCATGCCGGCGAAGACGGCGAGCAGGGCCGTTGCCAGCAGAAGTCGTAAGGCCATGGATTCAATA
The DNA here is from genome assembly GCA_036500405.1 of Bryobacteraceae bacterium. Taxonomy (GTDB): domain Bacteria; phylum Acidobacteriota; class Terriglobia; order Bryobacterales; family Bryobacteraceae; genus BOG-234. The sequence continues at coordinate 3,279 of DASYCD010000511.1, read as the reverse complement.
TAATACGCGTCTCCTGGAGCGGATATAATGGGCTCGGAAGACGACGCAGGAGGCAGATGAATGTACACTCGACGCGATATCGGCAAGCTCGCACTGGGGACCGCGGCGGCAGCCGCACTTCCCGCTTCACGGATATTCGCCGTGCCGGTAGCCGGGATCGAGAGCGTGCGGCTTGGCGCCACCACATTCAGCCTGCGCGATCTGCCGCGCACTCCAGGCAAGGATAACGTCGCGGACCTGATCAAGCCGCTGCAGGACGCTGGCGTGAAGACGATCGATCTGTGGTCCTACAACGCCGAGCCAGCGGGGCCCAACACGGGTCCGGGCGCGCCGCCACCGCCCGCGGCCTATCCGATCAAGATCAAGGTTTTCTCGCCTGAGGAAATTGCCGCCGCGACGAAGCAGGCGCGCGATCTGATTCGCGAATTCCGGCTGGGACATGCCGATGCGAAGCTCGGCTTCACCGCGAATCATTACCAGGAAGTGCGTTCGAAGTTCGATGCGGCCGGGATTGCGGTCACGTCCTACAGCGTGAAGTACGACGACTCTTTCACCGATCCGGAAATCGACGCCACTTTCCATCAGGCGAAAACGCTGGGTGCGAAGTCGATCTCCGTTCCGGGTTCGGCCGCGGTCATCAAGCGCCTGGCGCCGTTCACCGAAAAGTACGACATGAACATCGGGGTGACCGATTTCACTCTCGTCTCTTCCCTGCCCTCGAAGCGCTTCAGGATCAATCTGGACATCGGGGCGGTCACCGCCGCGAACGGTTCGCCGGTGGCGTGGATTCAGGAGAACTACGAATCGATTGGACAGGTTCTGATCACCGACCGCCGCCGCAATAAAGGCGGCAACGAGCAGTGGGGCCAGGGTGACACGCCGGTCGACGCCGCGCTCAAGCTGATCAAAGACAAGAAATTCACGTTCCCGGTGATGGCCGATTATGAGTACATCGGCCTCGGCACGCCCGGCGAAGAGCTGCAGCGCTGCATGGATTACATGCGCGACGCCGTTTCCTAAGCCTGCGCCACCCGGATCAGTTCCTCAGCCCAGAGTGCGCCATTCGGATCTTCTTCGTGCTTGAAATAAACGTACCCGTCACGCCCGCCTGCGAGCAGACCGCGCACCTGATCCGCGATCTCGCGCCGCGCGTCCTCTGAGTAATCCCCTTTTCGCAGCCGGAAATAGCCGAAATCGGCGGTAAAGACTTTCGGCACTTCGAGCCGTTCCGATTCCGCAAGACATAGAGCGATGTTGTGTTTGGCGAGGCGTTCATAAACGGCGTCGGTCAGCCAGGAGGCATGCCTGAATTCGAACGCGAACCGCAGATCGTTCGGCAGAAGGGGCAGGTAGTCTTCGAGACACTGCGCGTCGCATTTGAACGTCGGCGCGAACTGAAAAAGGATCGGACCCAGCCGCCGCGCCGCGCGCAGAGGCTCCAGAGATTTCAGAAAGACTTCCGTGAAACTGCCCGCATCCTTCATCTTCATGATGTGGGTGAGCCGCATGTGGGCCTTACAGGAAAACGCGAAGTCGCCGGATGTCGCGGCCAACCAACCTTCCAGCGTCTTGCCGGACGGCAACTGCCGGAAAGTGTAGTTGATTTCCACGCTGTTCAGCCGCGTCGCGTAATACTGCAGGAACCCTTTTGCCGGAACGTCTTTCGGATAGAAGGCCGGTTTCCACGCGGGATACGAGAAGCCCGAGGTGCCGGCGAAGAGTCGCGCCATATCGTCGATGGTAAACGCTCGGAGGCCCTCGATACAATCATGCGAGTGACGCCGCCAGATAAGCAGCAGATCGCGCCATCCGACCAGAACGCCGCGGTCGCCGCCAGCTTCCTTGGATGGACGCTCGATGCGTTCGATTATTTCCTCGTCATTTACGGACTGACCGCGATCGCGCGCGACTTCCATCGTTCCGATAAGGACATGGCGCTGGCGATCACGGTGACGCTGGGATTCCGTCCGGTGGGCGCGTTTCTGTTCGGTCTGCTGGCGGACCGCTACGGCCGGCGTCTGCCGCTGATGATCGATCTGATTTTCTATTCGGTGGTCGAAGTGGCGACAGCATTCGCGCCGAGCTATACGTCATTTCTGGTACTGCGGGCACTGTTCGGGATCGGAATGGGCGGCGAATGGGGCGTGGGGGCATCGCTCGCGATGGAGAAGGTGCCGCCGCGTCTGCGCGGTCTGCTTTCCGGATTTCTGCAACAGGGCTATGCGCTTGGAAATCTTCTCGCCGCGCTTTGCTACTTCTTCCTGTTCGATAAGTGGGGCTGGCGACCGATGTTCTTTATCGGCGGACTGCCCGCGCTGCTCGCGCTGTTCGTGCGGGTGAAGGTGAAGGAATCGGAGGCGTGGGAGCGGTCGCGTACTGCCGACTGGAGCCAGCTTTGGAAATCAATCTTCTCGCACTGGAAGCTGTTTTTGTATCTTGCCCTGCTGATGACGTTCATGAATTTCGCGTCCCATGGCACGCAGGATATGTACCCGACGTTCCTCCAGCGCTACTTCCATTTCGATGCGTCGGACCGATCGATGATCTCGGCGATTGGATCGACAGGCGCGATTTTCGGGGGCGTGCTCTTCGGATTTTTATCGGATCGGGTGGGACGACGGCGCTCGATTATTCTCGCGCTGCTGCTGGCGGTTGTGATGATCCCGCTGTGGGCGTTCTCGCCAACGACGGCAATGATCATCGCCGGCGGGTTCGCGATGCAGTTCATGGTGCAGGGTGCGTGGGGCGTAATCCCGGCGCATCTTTCGGAGCTGGCGCCGGATTCGGTTCGTGGATTCCTGCCGGGCTTCGCGTATCAGTGCGGGGTGCTGGTGTCGGGGTCGATCGTGTACATCCAGGCGTTCCTCGCGGAACGGATGTCATACGCGGCGACCATGGCTGCCACCGGCGCAGTGGTGTTTATCGGAGGCGCGATCGTGACCGCACTGGGCAAGGAACGGCGCGGCCGCGAGTTCTAGTCTTGTGTATCTGAACGTTCTCCCGCAAGACTCAGAATCAGAACTTTCAGAAGTAACCGACACGCTGATATCATGCCGCAATGGCAGATGTGGTACTCGCGTTGGCACCGCCTCGAGGAGCCGGCTGCCTCAGGCTGGTCGTTGACAGAGGAAAGTTGCCTGGAAGGCTGCCGCGCCTCGGTATCGCACTTATCGGAGCGATCACACTGGTTTTGAGAAGTTATGCGCAAACATCTCCGCAGGCGTTTGAGGCGGCGACAATCAAACACAGCAACCCAAATAAACCGCAGGCTGCAACGAT
>DASYCD010000510.1:0-2935 GCA_036500405.1 Bryobacteraceae bacterium | reverse complement strand
GAGCAAAACGGTGGATGTCTACAAGCTGCAGCGCGACGGCCGCTCCATCATGCTGTTCCGCGATAAGGACCGCTGGAATCTCGATCTTCGCGACCCCCAGCTCTATATCGAGATGGCGCAGGCGATGAAGACCTGGCATCTGCCGGAGATGACGATCTTGTCTCTCCCGGATCCGGTCCCTCCGAGGCCCCGTACAGGACCCCAGGTCATCGCCTATCGCGCGCGCGCGGCCGAACTGAGCGCGGGGCAGGGACTCTGCGTTCAGCAGATCGACCTGGATAACTACGACGTCTACGCCGACTTCCGCGCCGCTGGAGCCTGCACAGTTTCCCCGCAGCCTCAATGAAACAGCGCACATTCTGGTTGTGTCTGATCGTGATCGCGCTCGCAGGACTCGTCATTCGTGCGGACATTGGCGCAAAAAGCTACATCGATTTCGACGAGTGGCAGCACTTGTTCATGGCATCTACCCCACGTTGGGCCGATCTGGTGTTTGAACTGCGGACGAATGCGCATCCGCCGTTGTTCTTTTTCCCGCTGGGTTGGGTGGAACGGCTCGGGCACCCCGCGCTCTATCGCTCAATCTCGATTGCCGCCGGCGCCGGGTCGATCGTGATGGTGGGGCTCATCGCCCGCAAGCTTTTCGAATCACCGCTGATTCAGCTCGCGTGTGCGGCGGCGTTCGCGTTGTCGATCGATGCGATAACGATCTCCGACGAGATCCGTTCCTATCAGCTTGCGATCTTTCTTGTGCTGGTGGCATTTTACGGGTGGCTTGGAATGCGCTCCGGATCGCTGCGAGGCTCCATCATCTTTGCTTCCGCCGCCTCGCTCGCGTTGCTGAGTCACTATTCGGCGATTTTTTTCGTTGTAGCCTGCGCGATTTTGATGCTGCCTCGGCTGCGCCTCCGTTCAGCAATTGCGGTGGCCCTTCCGCTGGTTCTTTTCGCCGCCGAATATGTGCTGCATGTCAGAGCGCGGGGGGAAGAGGGCTATCTGTCCGATTTCTATTTCGGTAGAACTGCCAGTGAGAACTTACCTCGCTTTCTGTTGCGGAATTTTCACAATTTCTTCAACCTGTTTTCACCGGTCACCCTGGCGTCCGCTGCGGCCGCTTTGGCGGTCATAGTGATCTTCTGCGCCCTCGCCGCGTGGACCTCCAGCCGCAAATCGAGCGCCGTGGTTCTGGCCGCCGGCGTCATTGTTCTGGAACTGATTGCCGCCGCGATAGTGGGCAAATATCCGTTCGGCGGCGAACTGCGTCACCAGTACATCGCCGGACCTTTCCTGCTGCTCGCCGTCTTTGCGGTACTCGATCGGCTGAGCGCGAAACTCCCGCGCGCCGTGGTTCCTGCACTTGCCCTCTGCGCCAGCGTGACTGGATTCGCCGCGCAACGCACTGAACTGATCCGCTATCCAGGCCTCGTTCTCCAGAGCGAACAGTATCGTGACTGGCGCGCCGCATTTCCCAACGCCCGCGCGGTCTACGTCGATCACTGGGGCGTGATCGCGTACTTTATTCACACCAGCACCGAGTCTCGCACCTTCGTGCGCCACATCCCGGACGCTGCCAGCATCGATGAATACAGTACACCCGACGGTATACACATCTTCTACGACAAATCGCGCGATGTGTCCGATCTCGCCGATCCCGCGCTGTACGCCGGCATCGTGTCGTGCCTGCGAACCTCCGGTCTGCGTGCGATCACGATTTTCCTGATGTTGCCCGGCAGTCAGCCCCTCGACCTGCACAACGGCAAGCTCGAAAGCATCATTGACGGTCTTGCCGACAGTCATGGTCTCCGTCTCACGCGCTTCGCTCCTGGTCCCGACTACGCCGCCGCGGGGTTTACTCTGCGGTGAACATGTATAAGCTGTGGCGCCGATGGCTTCCACCTGTTCTCGCCGTAGTGGTGTTCGCGATTCTCAGTCTGGCGCTGCTGCCGCATCTCGGAATTCAGGACGACGAAGTCTTTTTCAGCTACCCCATTTACAGTGTCCCCGGGGCAGCCGCATACAATATCCGTTTTTTCGGCCATGCGATCCCCCTGATGGCTCTCACCTACTTCGGCGCGCTCAAGACGTGGATCTATTACGTCATCTTCGCCCTCGCGCCGCCTTCGCGCTGGTCCGTACGTTTGCCCATGGTGATCGCAGGCGCCGCGACGATCTGGCTCACGTGGGAATGGGTCCGCCGCATCGCTGGCCCGCGCGCAGCCGCGTTCACAGTTGCTCTGCTCGCCACGGACTCGATTTTTATCCTGACCAATACTTTCGACTGGGGCCCCGTGGCTCTGCAGCATCTGCTTCTCGTGGGCGGGCTGGCTGCGATGCAGCTCTGGCTGCAGCGCGGTGGACGACGCTGGCTCGCGCTCGCATTTTTTCTCTGGGGTCTGGGTCTGTGGGATAAGGCGCTGATGATCTGGGATCTGGCCGGTCTGACAGTCGCCGTTCTCTGTGTCTACCCGCGCGAATCCTGGCGTGCGCTGCGTCTCAAAACCGCGGGCATCGCTGCCGTCGCGCTGATAGCGGGCGCACTGCCGCTGATTGCCTTCAACGTCGCCCACCACGGCGCGACCGCGGTCTCGAATACGAATCTCGCGCTGGTTTCTATCCCGGACAAGCTGGAGGAATTGAAGGCCGTCTTTCGGGGAGATGTTTTGTTCGACAACATGGTCGCGGCCACGCCGGCTCCGATTCCACGAGAGCCCGCTACATTCATCGAGCGCGTCTCCGTTGCGTTGAACGATCAACTCGGTCCGCAAAGAACCCGGCCGTTCCTGTTCGCTCTCGTTCTCGCGGGAATCGGCTGGCCTTTCCTGCTCCGCCGGCGGCAAGGACGCATTCTGGCGTTGCTCGCTATCGCATCGGTTGTCGCGTGGCTGCAGATGGCGGCAAACACGGGAACAGGGGCGTCTGCTCATCACGTCATCCT
>DASYCD010000509.1:0-4626 GCA_036500405.1 Bryobacteraceae bacterium | reverse complement strand
GGGCTCGGGCAAGTCGACCCTGATGAATCTGATCGGATGCCTGGATTCGCCGTCGAAAGGCGAGTACTTCATCAACGGGCGTCTGGTCAGCGAGATGGAAGACGATGAACTGGCGCAGATTCGGAACAAGGAAATCGGCTTCGTTTTCCAGACCTTCAATCTGCTGCCCCGCGCGACGTCACTGCACAACGTAGAGCTGCCGATGATCTACAACGGCACGCCGCCCTCCGAGCGAATCGAGCGGGCGAAGAAGGCGCTGGCCGCGGTGGATCTCGAGAAGCGCATGATGCATAAGCCGAATGAGCTTTCGGGCGGCCAGCGGCAGCGTGTCGCGATTGCGCGCGCACTGGTGAACAAGCCTTCGATCATTCTGGCGGACGAACCTACTGGCAACCTCGATACCGCGACCGGTAACGAAATCATGGCGCTGTTCGAGCGGCTCTATCAGGAAGGCAACACGATCGTACTGGTGACGCACGAAGCCGATATTGCGATGCACGCGCATCGCGTTGTGCATGTTCGCGACGGTAAGGTCGAAAAGGACGAACTCGTCACGCACTAAGCCGCGGCATTGCGGATTGCGGCGGCAAGCTGGATCGAATCTTCCTCACTGCCAAGCAGGGCGCGATGGGGAATCCAGAAGGCGTCTTTGATCCGGGCTTCGGCCTGCGGACACGGCATCACGCGGCAGTTCGTGCGTTCGCGGTAGAGCGGATTCTCATACAGAGTGTGCGGATAAAACGGCGTGCAGGGAAAGCCTGCGCCGGTGAGCGCTTTGTGGAATGCGTCGCGGCGTCCGTTCTCGAGTCGGCCTAATAACAGATAGTTTGTGTGGACGCGGGCAGAATCCGGGACGCGCTGGAAGTGCAGTCCAGGGACGTCGGCCAGGCTTTCGCGGATCAGCTTGACGTTGCGGGCGCGGCGGGCATTCTGTTCGGGCAGGCGTTCGAGCTGTGCGATCAAGACGGCGGATTGCCACGCGGTGATCCGAAAATTCGTGCCGAGCGTGTAGTGGAAAAACCAGGGTTCGCCCTTGCGGCGGCCCTGATCGAGAATTTCGTGAGAGCGATCGATGATCGACTGATCGTTGGAAAGCAGAATGCCGCCTTCGCCTGCGGTCATGACCTTGCCGTTCTGAAAGCTGAAGGAACTGATGACGCCGATGCTGCCGGCGCGAACGCCGTTCCATTCGGAGCCGTGCGCGTGGGCGGCGTCTTCCAGAACGGGAAGTCCGTTCGCGGTGGAGACGGCCATGATGGCGTCCATGTCGGCCATCGGGCCGCCGAAGTGGACGGGAATGATCGCGCGGGTCTTCTTCGTGATGGCTTCGCGGATGCGACCGGCGTCGATGTTGAACGTGTCTGGCTCGATATCCACGAACACGGGCGTGGCGCGAACGCGCGAGACAGCGGTCGCGGTCGAAATGAAGGAGATGGCGGGGACGATGACTTCGTCGCCTTCGCCGATCCCGAGCGCTTCGAGCGCCGCTTCGAGGGTGACGGTGCCGTTGCAGGCGCTCAGTCCGAAGCGGCAGTGCTGGAAGGCGGCGAACTGCTGTTCGAACTGGGCGACGAACGGATGGTAGCCGCCCCAGTTGGCGTTTTTCAGGACCTCCTCCAAAAGCTCGCGCTCGCGCGCGCCGGAAACAGGCCAGGAAGGAGTCGCCATTATTCCTAGAATAGTGGTTGATGAATGTTTATCTCGAGCGCCGCGAAGAGCTGGAAAAACACGAATTCATGATGGGCGTACCGCGCGGGCGGCTGGCTGTGACGCTCGACGTACTGACGGACGCGTTGGTGCTGGTGGGACAGCACGGCGTTTACTGCCAGAGCGCGCGGCAGCCGGGCAAGCCCGCGATGGATATTCAGCTCATCTCGAAGCTGATCACGGATGCGAAAGAGTTGATCGGCGACGTGACTCAGGAGCTCAAGCAGTCACAAAAGGATTAGAGCGCTTCTCGGTGGCGATGTCCGTCGGTTGGCCGTGGCCTGGAATGACGACGGTCGATTCGGGCAGCGTGTAGAGCTTGTCGCGGATGGACGTCATGATGGTGCGGAAGTCGCCGCCGGGGAGATCGGTGCGACCGATGCTGGCTTTGAAGAGCGTGTCGCCTGCGATCAGCTTGTTCTCGGCTGGAATGAAGAGCGAGATGCTGCCGGGCGTATGGCCTGGCGTGTGGATCACCTGCGCTTCGATGGAGCCGGCGCGGAGCACGTCGCCCTCGCGCGCGGGGGTGTCGATGCCGGGATTTTGCGGGGTTTCGATGCCGAGCCAGCCGGCCTGCATCTCCAGGTCGTCGGCGAGGAAGGAATCGTTCTCGTTCATATAGACGGGCGCGCCGGTGAGGGCACGGAGCTTTTGAGCGCCGCCAATGTGATCGATGTGGGCGTGAGTGATCACGATGGACTTCACGGTGAGATTGTGGCGGTCGAGGATCGCGGTGATCTGATCGATGTCATCGCCGGGATCGATCACCATAGCTTCGCGAGTGGCGGGATCGCCGAGGATCGAGCAGTTGCAGCCGAGCATGCCGACGGGAAGAATCTCGTGGATCATACAGTTCGATGATCGCGCATAGGGCATCCATGCCGCTCGACATCTAGAATGAGAAGTAACCAATGGACTATCTCAGCCTTTTCATGCTGGCGCTGCACATTATCTGCGCCGTGACGCTCGTGGGGGGCGCGATCGCGTGGCGGTTCGCTGCGCTGCCCGGTGTGCAGACACTGGACCCGGCGGTACGCGCGAAGGTGGAGAACGCCTCGGCGATGGCGTGGCGCCCGGTTGTTTTTGCGGCAATTGCCGGGGTGCTGATTTCGGGCGTCTATAACTTCATGCATCGGCCGGTGAAGACGCAGAAGTTCCACATGCTGTTCGGCCTCAAGATGCTGCTGGTGCTGCATGTGTTCGCGGTCTGGGCGATTGCGGCGAAGCCGGATAATCCGAAGCGTTCACGGCAATTGACAGGCGTCGTCATCAGCGGGAGTGTGATTCTGATCATTTCGGCGGCGTTCCGGTGGGTATAGCGCAATGACACCTGGACTGAAGGCTCTCACAGAATCGGCGGCGGTCATCGATCTTTCGAGCCGCGGGCGGATTCGTGTGACGGGCGAAGATCGGGCGCGGCTGCTGCATGCGATGTCGACCAATCATGTGGAGGGGCTGAAGCCGGGCGACGCGCAGTACACGTTCTTTCTGAATGCCCAGGGTCAGATTCAGGCGGATGCTTACGTCCTCTGCTTCGAGGATCACTTCCTGCTCGACGTGGAGCCTGAGGTGCGGCAATCGCTCTACGAGCATCTGGACCGCTTCATCATTGCGGATGACGTGACGCTCGAAGATGTGACGGATCAGATGCCGTGCTTTGCGATTGAGGGGCCGCAGGCCGACATGAATGGGGCGGCGATCTCGTTTACCGGTCAGAAGGGGTTCCGGATCTACGGGACGGCGGCGCCGGACGGATTGCCAACCGCCACGATGGAAGAGGCGGAAGCGGCGCGGATCATGCATTTCAAGCCTCGGTATGGCCACGACTTCACGGACCGCACACTGCCGCAGGAGACGCAGCAGATGAAAAGCGCGGTGCATTTCCAGAAGGGCTGCTATCTGGGGCAGGAGATTGTGGAGCGGGTCCGCTCGCGCGGCCACGTGAACCGGCTGATTGTAGGTTTCACGGGCGATGCCGGCGCCGCGCCGAGTGTGGGGGCGAAGGTCGCGTATGGGGGCAAGGAAGACGGCGACGTGACCTCGGCGGTTGTTGTAGACGGGAAGCTCTACGGGCTGGCAATCGTGCGCTCGCAGATCGCAAAGCCCGGGACACTGGTTGGAATCGAGGGTCGTCCGGCTTCGCTTGTGGCGCCCTGGGGCGCATAGCGATAATAAGGTATGCCCTACCCCGAACCTCTGATTATTCCGATGCGCCAGGATCTGACGAAATATGGTCTCGAAGAAGCGAGAACGCCCGCCGACGTCGACCGCATTCTTTCGCAGCCCGGCACGACGATGATGGTGGTGAACTCGGTTTGCGGTTGCGCGGCCGGCCGCGCACGGCCCGGTATCGGGATGGCGCTGCAGCACTCGGTGAAGCCGGACCACGCCGCTACCGTGTTCGCCGGCGCGGATGAAGCCGCCGTGGCGCATCTGCGCAATATCCTCTCGGATTTCCCTCCCTCTTCGCCGTCGATCGCGCTGTTTAAGGATGGCAAGCCGGTCTACATGGTGCATCGCCGCGACATTGAGTCGCGTGAGGCGCCGGAAATCGCGCATGTGCTGACCAGCGCGTTCGACCAGTTCTGCAAGAGCTAACGCAAGTCCGAAAAAACCGGCTTCTGCTGCTGGCGGCCGCGCTGCTGTTTTCGACTGGCGGCGCAGCCATCAAGCTGGCGGCTCTGACAGGCTGGCAGGTGGCCAGCTACCGGGCGGTTGTTGCCGCGATTTTCCTTTGGATCGTGCTGCCAGGCGCGCGAGCGCACATCAATCGAATCACAATTGCCGGCGGCGTGGTGTATGCCGCCATGGTTGTCACGTTCGTTCTCGCGAACAAGATGACGACGGCCGCGAACACGATCCTGCTGCAATCCACTGCGCCGATTTACCTGCTGCTGATCGGCCCGGTGTTTCTGAAAG
>DASYCD010000508.1:0-6607 GCA_036500405.1 Bryobacteraceae bacterium | reverse complement strand
GAAACCAAAGGCGCCGTTCGCCGCGTCCGCAAGATCGGCAACGCCGATATCTTCGAGCCTCTGGTCTCGCGCGACGTGACCCAGCTCAAAATACTCGATGAGATCCTGAGCTTCTTCGGCGGCAAAGCCCAGCCGATGATGGCGCGTCTGGCCGAAGCCGGCAAGCTTTCGCTCGAAGATGTTCGGGATCTGGAGAAGACGCTGACAAAGCTCAAGGCCAAACGGAAAGGAAGTGCGAAATGATCGGCCAACTGACGAACCATCTGCTGCAATCGACGCTCTTCGCGCTCGCCGCGGCTCTCCTGGTCTTCGCGTTTCGTAAGAACCGCGCAAAGGTCCGCCATGCGCTCTGGCTGACCGCGTCTCTCAAATTTCTGGTCCCGTTTTCGATGCTGATCGCGCTCGGCAGTCAAATCCGCTGGACGCCCGCCGCGCATGAAATCGCCACTCGCGCGGCTTCACACGATTTCGTGCAGACAGTCGCACAGTTCAGCGAACCGTTTACAGTCGCTGTCCCCGCGTCGCCGCGACGAACAGATCGGTGGCTGTTGGCGATTGCCTTCCTATGGTTCTGCGGCTTCGCATGCATCATCATCGTGCGCGTGCGAGCCTGGCGAGGCATGAGAATCGCAATCCGGCGAAGCCAGCCGCTCGATCTCGGTTTGCCGGTCGAAGCGCGATTGTCTTCGGGCGTCTTCGAACCAGGCGTTGTTGGTCTCTGGCGACCCATGCTTCTGCTGCCGCAGGGAATCATCGAACGGCTCACCCCATCCGAACTCGAAGCGGTCGTCGCGCACGAACTCTGCCACATCCGCCGCCGCGATAATCTCTTCGCTGCCGTCCACATGCTTGTTGAAGCGCTGTTCTGGTTCCATCCGTTCGTGTGGTGGATCGGCGCCCGCCTCGTGGACGAACGCGAACGCGCCTGCGATGAAGAGGTGATCAGCCTGGGCAATCACCCTGAGATTTACGCGGACGCCATCCTCAACATCTGCAAGCTCTATACGGAATCGCCTCTGCCCTGCGTCTCCGGAGTCACCGGCGCCGACATCCGCCGAAGACTCGAGGCAATCCTGTCGGATCGCGGCTTCGAGGGATTGAGCCGCGCAAAGAAGTTTCTTCTTGCAGGCGCGGGAATGGTGGCGCTGGCCGCACCGGTCGCTGTCGGGTTGCTGATCGGAGTCGAGAACGTGCCCGTGGCGCTTACGCAGCCGGCCGTACCGAAATTCGACGCAGTCTCCGTCAGACGGTGCATGCCCGGGGATGAGACCAAGGGTCCCCCGGGGGTCGGCAGAGGCGGCGGCGCAGGACGCGGCCCCCGTTTCTCTCCGGGAAGGCTCAGAATGCAGTGCATGACTCTGGGCGACATGATTGGCTTCGCATACGCTGGTCTCTTTGGAAACGGCCTTCTCAACTCCATTGGGCCCCTTGTCGATTCCTCGTGGCTCCGGGACGCGCCGCCGTGGGTCAAGTCAGACTGGTACACGGTTGATGCCGAAACGGATGACCCGGTGGCGAACAAGCCCGACACACCAGGACATATGGACTCCGAACAGAGGATGGAGCAAATGCTTCAACTGGCGCTGGAAGATCGATTTCAGCTGAAAATTCATCGCGACACAGAAGAAGTCCCCATGTACAACCTGACCGTGGCCAAAGGCGGCCTGAAGCTGAAACCGATGGAGCCGGGAGGCTGCTTCGAGCACGATCCTTCGAAGGGCACGTTCACCTCCGAGATCCTTCCGCCAGGCCAGAAGCCGATGTGTACGGTCTGGCTGCACAAGAACGGGCCGGATTGGGCGCTGGACGCGGCCGGGCAGAAGCCGGGCAATCTGACCGGGATGCTTGCCAATGCATTAGGCCGTCATGTCTTCGATAAGACCGGGGTCACTGACCTCTATATTTTCCATCTGCAATTCGCGCACGACGAAACGACGCCGGGAAACCTTCCACCCGGAATGATCGACAGAATGTTTCCCCCTACCGATGTTCCTTCCGGTCCTTCCATCTTCACGGCGCTGGAAGCAGTTGGCCTGAAACTGGAGCCAACGAAGGGACCGCGGGGATTCATCGTGGTGGATCACGTGGAACGGCCGTCCGCGAACTGATTTCACCGTCCGGCCGTAAGCCTGGTCGCGGCACTGCACACATCACTGATGACTCCGGCGCTCTTGTTAACCAAAATCGCGGGCTTACCATCCTTGCCGATCCGATAAACGGAGACAATCGAGCGCAGCGCTATACCGCCCTGCTCCGTCGCTACAATCCAACGGCCGCCAACATTCCAGACGAAGATGTAGCGGCTGTATTTATGCCCTTTGACATAGACGTCGCTCGAATCGAACGGCTCGCCCGGCAAAGCCACGTTGCCCATGGCGTCGCGCAACGCAGGCGGCAAGCCGGAAGGAAGAGCGACACTGACTGCTTCCGGCGGCGCAGGGCAACTCCCGATCGCCGCTCCCTGCATGCGGGCCGCGGATACCACGATCGCCAACACGCCGGCAACGATACAAATCCATCCTGCCTTTGCCTGAACACGCATCGATCAAAGTCCTGGTTCCGCCAGTTATCGCCCCGGCGGAGGCGCCGCGCCCGACGAATTCCCCAGCACCAGATCCGTCAGGAAGTCCTGAATATTTCGCGGAATGAAGTCGCCCTGACGGCCCGCAAAGTCATCCTCGAGCGCATAATCCTCGTGATGCGCCGAGACAAGGCTCACCCACTTCCGCACCACCCTTCCATTGAGCGGGAACACGACATTCGCTTCTTTGAGGAAAATGTTGTCGAAAAACGCGAAGTAGCGTGGCGGCGCGCCATAAGCGTAGACACAACTCAGGAAGTGATGCAGTGAAAGAGTCGTTGGCTGTTGCGGATCGGTCCAGCGCAGCCGCTGAAAAACGTTCGCCCACCGGTTCTGCCATCCCGGATCCGCCTTGCAGTCGTCATGATCGAAATGAGGATCGAGCACAATCTCCGGAGCGCCGGTAATCCCTTCGAGCGGAGTCTTATCGACGGGCATGCCCGGGCTCATGATCCGCGCGAACTGCGCATCCACAGCCGCCTTCGCCTGATCCGTCCAGGAAGTCACGGGCCACGGCGCTTCAGCGGGCGGCGGTCCCAGTTGCCGCGCTGCCGCCGCTCGCAATCCCTGGAGCGATGTCGGCGCCGGAGGGGGCGGCGGCTCGAACTCTTTCAGGGAGGCTTCGAGAACGTTCAGAAACATCCTGCGATTGTCCTGAACCGTCGTGTCTCCGAGCAGCATCTTTCGCATCGCGTTGTCTTCCGCCCGGGTGCTTCCCGCGTACGAAGCCGCCGCGGCCACCCAGATCAGATGAAGCTTTCCATTCCGCAACGCAACAGCTTTCGTAAAGAACCGCAGACCGATATAAATTCCGTGGACCGTGATCGTCTGATCGACCACATTAGTCTTCACATTCCGGAACTCCACCACCGGATTGTGGACGGTCACCGTGGCCGCCAGCGTGACCGGCGCGTTCGGCCGCACCGTGATTCCATAACCCGCGAGCGCGCTCACGATTTCATTTTGCTGCGTCGCGAGAGAAACGTATTGCGACAGCGCATCGTCGGAGCGCAGATCGAGGGACACTTCTTTCACCGCGGCAAGAAATCCGCTGTCGTCGATCAGAGTCGCCTGGGAATACCTGCTCTGCGCGCAAACGGGCAAAACGCCGGCAACCCCCAGGAAACTTACTAAATAGAGAGTAGTTTTTCGCACCGTGTTTGCAATCCTTAACCGCGCCGCTACGACATTGTGGTTTGAAGATTACCATGATTCTGCGACAATGTCGAAAGCAAACAGAACCAACCTAACCTGAAGGAAGCGGGGATACATACCATGCGCTGCGCCGTTCTTTTATTTACCGCCGCGCTTCTGCCCGCCTTCGCGCAAAATAATCGAACCATCACCTCTCAGCGCTTCACCGGCCGCTATCGCTGTAGTGGTATCTGGAGAGATTTTGACTTCGCTGCCTTCCCAGTCATGGGCCTGCTTGGAGTCGAAGATCCGGATGCGGGAGTCACCGCCAGCATCAACATGTCTTTTCACTCCATCAACGGAGTCGAAACCACCGGCTACCGCCTGAAAGGAACTTACGACGAAAAAACCGGGCGCTTCCACTTCGAGCCGGAGCCGTGGGTAAGTCATCACCCCGCTGTGTATCAGGCGCTCGGCATCGAAGGAACGTTCGACAGCCAGTCCGGCAAAATAACCGCGAAGATGTTGAACGAAAGTTGCGACGCGGTGGACATGGTTACGCGCGGAGAAAAACTGCCTCCCTTGCCGAATCAGCCCCCCACCCTCATCGCGCCCCGTGACCCGAAGCGGCCCGAAACGCTTCCGGGGGCAACCAATGTTACTAATTACCTCGATCCCGCCTCTTACAGTCCGAGTTTCGAATACCTGGTGCCTGCCTGGTATGACCCTCCCGGAACCGTGCATGACGGCGAACCGATCGACGAAGTGGCAGGCCTGATGAAAAAGGAAAAGTTCCTCTGCGTGGGCTCAGCCCGCGTGACCTGGAATTCCAGCGGAACGCAGGGCGCCGCGTCCGGCCGCCAGGATGGAGTCGCCGGCCGTTCTGTCATCGAGTGCGTCGGCGATTGCAAAGGTCTTTTTTATATACCTGTGGTCGCGTCGGCCATACACTTCGGCATGAGCAGACCGCTCCCCACCATGCAGATCAAGGGCAGCCTCGGCGGCCCGTTGAATTTCCAATGGAAATTCTCGCGCACCGACCAATCGCAGCCGCCGCCCGAGGTTTATGTTCACCAGTGGATACCTCTGGTGGGCTTCGGGCCGTTCGATCCCGGCCAGGCGGAAATTGACAGGCGCATGGCGGCGGCGCCCTCGTGCCGGGCTCCCCGTGGCAACTGACAATCGGACGGTCTGAGGAAATGAAATGAAAACCTTCGTACTGGCTTCCGCAACGCTTCTTCTGAGCTCGTCGCTGGTTTTCGCGGCCGGCCCCTGCAATCCACACCCACTCACTCCGGATGGCCGGACAAACTGCCTGCTGAAAATCGAAGGCGCGGTTCTGAAGGCCGCCATGGACGAGCCGGTCGCCCAGCAGAGCGTCAAAATCGAGGCCGCCCGCGAACGCTACTTTGCATTGTGGCCGAACCGCCCCGGAATCGAACAGGCCGAAGCGGACTTCATGCGCGCTCTTCGCGAGAAAGATACCTACTACCTTTCTTTGTCCTCCAGTACGGCCATGAACCTGTTCATGGTCAAGGCAGGCAACGCGCTCGCCATGTTGGGCGGCGATACTTCTTTAAACGACCTCAACAAGATCCCAGACAACATGGATGGCGGCATCCGGCCCTACGCGAAACCTCTCTTCGCCCGCTGGATAGCCGCGATGCGCCGCGCGGAAGACAAACGGCCTCCAACGGGAAGCGCGATCGTGGATGGTGGGATCAACCTGATGCAGTGGGCGTCCAAAATGCTCAATGATCCTTCGGCCAACCCGCTGCTCCTGGTGGACACCCTTCAGGACGAATCGAACTGGCGCACGGCTTACGAGAACGCGCGAAATTGGGCGGAATTGATGGCGAGCGGCGTGAATCTTTCCACGTTTGTCCCGCCCGATATTTACATCCGTAGCCAGATGGAAGCGGATGTGGCCTGGTCGCTCGGCCAGAACAAGCGCGACGATCTGGCCGACCCCGTCGCGGCAACGCTCGATTTCTACAACCTGTACGTGAAGATGTTCGGCCAGCAGGCAGTCTCAGCGGCCGCGAATGCGACGTTACGCGCGCCGAAGAATTCCGTGGGCGGACTGGCCACGCGCTCCCCCGTTGAGATCGGCGAGTACGTCGCGTCGCCGTCCCCCAACCCGTACTATCTCTTTCTGACTCAGCTGACAAAAAGCAGCCCAAAGGCTTACGCCATTGCGCTTGCGTTCGATCCCAACATCATGCTGACCATGCAGCCGGCCGCCGCCTTCAACACCGAAGATAACTGGCAAAAGGCGTATTCGGTCTACACACAGCTCGTGGCGAAATATGGACAAACGAATGTGTTGAATGCGGCGGCGCGATTGAGAGACACGCCCAAAGATTCGCAGGGCAAAATCGCGGGAGACCCGCAATCGCAGCCGCTGCGTTTCTGGTTTCAGGCCCTTCTCAAAGATGCCAACGCTGTCATCCCGGATGGCCAGGTCGCGCATTTCCGTGCCGGGTCTTACGATCCGCGCTGGGTGGGAAAACCTGTGGTCGTCCGTGGAACCGTCGCGCGCGTCGATGTCGACAAGAATGGTTTCCCCCAGTACGCGACCATTCGTTTCAAAGACACACGGCCCGATGGCTTCGTGGGATTCTCACCTTATCCGGACATGCTGCAATCGAGCTACGGCGACAACTTCGCCCGTCTCATCGGCAAGACGATCGACGTGGAGGGCGATGTTCAGACCTTCGCCCAGGGCGCCGGGGTGCGCATCCTCAATGTGCGTCAACTCAAAGTTCTGGCTCCATCGGAGGCCAGCGTCGATTTCCACGAATCCCATCCCGCCTGGTTGAACGGCCCCACTCCGGCCAGCACTCCCGGAAGCGTCGACGACCCGAAGTATCTCGCCTGGAAAAAGTTTCC
>DASYCD010000507.1:0-14481 GCA_036500405.1 Bryobacteraceae bacterium | reverse complement strand
CGGCGAAAAGACCGGCCTGCCGGTTCTCTACAACACGTCGTTCAACCTGTTCGGCGAGCCGCTCGTCTGCACGCCGCGCGACGCGGTCCGCAGCTTTTACTCCTCAGGAATTGACGCCATGGTGGCGGGCAATTTCTTACTCGAGAAATGAAAATCAGGCGCCGCGGCGGAGCATCTCTGGTCGCGGCTGGCATTCTCTTTAGCCGTCTCGCCGGCCTCGTTCGCGAAAGCATTTTCAGCGGCTATTTCGGCCTTTCCGCCTACGCGGATGTCTTCCGCATCGCATTCCGCATCCCGAATACGCTGCAGAATCTCTTCGGCGAAGGCGTGCTTTCGGCTTCGTTCATTCCCGTTTATGCGAAACTGCTCGCCGATGGCGATGAGGAAGAAGCGGGACGTGTAGCGGGCGCCGTCTTCTCCATCCTGGCGCTGTTTACCGCCGTGCTGGTTCTGATCGGCGTCCTGGCGACTCCGTACGTAATCGACTTCATTGCAAGCGGTCTCGATCCGAGTCGCCACGACATGGCGATCCCGCTCGTCCGCATCTTCTTTCCGGGCGCCGGATTTCTGGTAATGTCCGCGTGGTGCCTGGGAATTCTCAACAGCCATCGCCGTTTCCTCCTCTCTTACAGCGCCCCGGTCCTGTGGAACCTGATCATGATCGGCGCGATGCTCGCCTTCGGCAAGAGCGTGAGTCTCGATCGCCTCGCCGTCATCGTGGCCTGGGCGTCGGTTGCCGGGAGCGCCGCGCAATTCCTAATTCAGCTTCCCTATGTTCTGAAGCTGGCGCCCCGTCTGCATGTCGCGTTCGCTCATCATCTCGAAAATGTACGGATCGTCATTCGGAATTTCGTTCCCGTGTTCGTCAGCCGCGGCGTCGTACAACTCAGCGCCCTGATCGATATGTGGCTCGCGAGCTATCTCCCCGTCGGCGCGATCACTGCGCTTCAGAATGCGCAGACGCTTTACCTGCTCCCGGTGAGTCTGTTCGGCATGTCGATATCGGCCTCCGAACTTCCGGAAATGTCGAGCGCGACCACCGAAACTCTCCGCGCGCGTCTGATTAAAGGATTGCGGCGCATCTCATTCTTCGTGATCCCGTCGGTCGTCGGGTTCATCGCGCTGGGCGATGTCATCATCGGCGCCATCTACCAGCAC
Organism: Bryobacteraceae bacterium; assembly: GCA_036500405.1. Taxonomy (GTDB): domain Bacteria; phylum Acidobacteriota; class Terriglobia; order Bryobacterales; family Bryobacteraceae; genus BOG-234. Next base: position 13,323 of record DASYCD010000507.1, on the reverse strand, counting down.
GGCATATTCACGGCAGCGAATACGCGTTACGTCTGGGTGGTGCTGGCCGGCGCCGGTGTTGGGCTGCTGGCTTCGACGCAGGGCCGGCTCTTCTCCTCGGCGTTCTACGCTCTAAGGGATACGAAAACTCCGCTGAAGTTCGCCATGATCCGCGTCGCCCTCACGACAGTTCTGGGCTTCCTCTGCGCGCGAATATTGCCGCCAATCCTCGGCGTCGATCTGAGCTACGGCGCAGCCGGCCTGACGGCGTCAGCGGGTATCAGCGGCTGGATCGAATTCCTGCTCCTCCGCCGCGCCCTTTCGAAGCGCATCGGCGAAGCGCCGGTGGGGGCCGCGCTGCTCGCCCGCCTCTGGGCTTCAGCGATCGTCGCGGCCGCAGTCGCCTGGACGATCAAGATCTATTTACCGATCCACAACCCGAAGCTGGCAGCCGTCGAGATTCTGATCCCGTTCGCCGCGATCTACATCCTGCTGACAGGGCCATCCCAGTGGAAAAGCATCAGATAAACCACCACGCCGGTGATACTGACGTACATCCAGATCGGCCACGTCCATTTCGCGATCGCGCGATGGCGGTCGAACTTGCGGCTCAGCGCGCGGCTCAGAGTGATGATGGCGAGTACCGGGACGGCGGCGGCCAATACCGTGTGAGTCGCGAGGATTGTCAGGTAAACCGTCCGAATCGTCCCCGTGCCCTGAAAGTAGACGATCTTCGCGTGCGCGTGATAAGTGAGATAGCTGATGAGAAACAGCGTCGATACGGCGAACGCGGAGATCATCACCCGGCGGTGCGCCTCGATCTTCCGGTTCTTAATCAGAACGAAGCCAATCAGCAGCAGGATCGCCGCGATCCCGTTCAGCACCGCATTGACGGTCGGCAGTAAATCGTAGCTCAGGAGGATTCCTTCTGGAGCCGCTCGGCGTCCTTCGCGATCTGCGTAACCGGGTCGCCATCGGAGAGTCCGTAATAGCCGCGAATCCGGCCCTTCTGATCCACCAGCGCGAACCGAGTGCTGTGGTCGATATCGTCTTCGCTGATGGTGCCGAGCTTGAACGCCTTCTCATCCAGGTTGTTGAGCGTCGCGACCGCGCCGGTCAGGAAAGACCAGCGGTTGCTGTCATACGCGAACTTCTTCGCGTAAGCCGCGAGCACCGGCGGCGTATCGCGCTTTGGATCCACCGTGAACGAAACCAGCCGGATGTCTTTGTCGGTTTTCGTCTGCAGTTGGTGCATGTGAGACGTCATGCGCGGGCACGGGCCCTCGCAGTTCGTGAACACGAAGTCGGCGACCCAGACGTGGCCGTCCAGTTTCGAGCTGTCGAAAGTCTGGCCGGACTGGTCGGTCAACTCGAAGTGAGGAACTTCGCCCAGTTTGGGAAGCGGACGCCCGCATCCGCAGAGGGCGATCGCAACAAGAGCAAGCAATGGAATACGCATCAGAATGAGGGACGATCGAAAACCATCAACCCGTAAATCATCGGCAGATAAATCACCGACGCCAGAAGCACGTGCCTCGCCCGGACATTCGTCCGGTCGAAAGCGACGCGAACACCTGTATATAGAAACCAGAAACCGAGGATCAGCGCGCCCACCAGATAGATCTTCCCGGACATGCCGAACAGGAACGGGAGCAGGCTGATCGGAATCAGCGTGGACGCATAGAGAATGATCTGCCGCGAAGTCGACTGCCCATCAGGCTCGACCACCGGCAGCATGCGGATGCCGGCGCGCGCGTAATCGTCGCGGTACATCCAGGCGATCGCCAGAAAATGCGGGAACTGCCAGATGAAGAGAATGAAGAACAAGCTCCACGCTTCGCGCGTCAGAACGCCGCTCGACGCCGCGTATCCCATCAGCGGCGGTACCGCGCCGGGCAACGCGCCGACCACCGTTGAAAGATGGGTCCGCGACTTCATCGGCGTGTATACAAACAAGTAAGCGGCGAGCGTGAAGAGGCCGAGTATAGACGAAAGCGGGTTGACCCAGATCCAGAGTTCAGCAGCGCCGGCGACGGCCAGCGCGATCCCGAACCAGAGCGCGCGGCGCGCCGTCATCAACCCCATCGGCAGAGGACGTCCGGCCGTCCGGCGCATGAGCTTGTCCGATTCGCGCTCCCACCACTGGTTGAGAGCCGCGGTACCGGAAGCGATCAGACCGGTGCCGACAATCGTATGGATCAGCAGGGCCCAGTTGATGGCCGCGTTGCGGTCGAGCCCGAAGAAATAGCCGACCCCGGTGCTCATCAGGATGAGCCAGGTGATGCGCGGTTTGGTGAGTTCGATGTACTCGCGCATATCAGGCCGCCATCGAGAGAGCATTCACTCTCGCACCCAGATTTCGCCGCACCAGAATCGCGAGGATCACGCTGGCGGCGAGCGTCAGAGCTCCGGTCGCGACGTGGAGCACCGTGAAGGTCACCATCAGCGGCATCGGCTGCACGGCATCGACATAGGCTACTCGCGTCATGAACGCGCCGACGCCGAGGAAGACCTGGACGAGCGTGATCGAAAGCAGCAAAACGGACCCAAATCGCAGCTCGAGATTCTGGGCGTAGTGCAGCAGGATCCGCATGGAGAGCCAGAGAATCACGCCGGTCACGATGGGCGCGGCGCAGATATGGTAAATCGAGCCGATCGCCTTGTGACGCGCGGCAGCGCCGAGGAAGAGCTGACAAATCACGCAGATCGGCGCGGCGAGCGAAAGCCCGCGCAGCGGATTTGCGGCATCTTCGGGGACAATGGTCGGCCCAGACAGCCAGCGGCGTGAGGTAAACAGCGCCATCGCGACCGTCGTCGAGAAAAACAACTGCGCAAGCGTCGCATGCGAAGACGAGATGTACCAAGGGAGGAGCAGCAGCACCGTGAGGCCGCCCAGCACGCCCTGCACGATCACGGCGAGCAGCGCCACAACCGCGAGAATTCGAAGCCAGTGCCTGCGATCCTTCCGGAAAATCCAGACGAGCGACACGATGGTGAACATCCCGACCATCGTCGCGATCATGCGATGGCCATGTTCATAAAAGATGCCGCCTTCCATCTTCGGCATCAGTTTCCCGTAAGAGAGCGGCCAGTCGGGAACGGAGAGGCCAGCATCGCGGCTGGTCACGAGTCCACCGGCGACTACCAGCAGCAGAGTACAGAACGCCAGAAGCACGGACCAGCGGAACAGGCCCGCATGATACGTGTTTTCCGCGCCTGAGTGACTAGCCGCCATAGGTAAAATCGATCGAGGCCGTACCGCTGGGAGACAAAGTGACTTTGCCTTCTTTCTTTCCCAACTTTTCCTGGACTACCTCAATTGTATAAGTGCCAGGTGGAACACCGCGCAGCGTGAACGAGCCATCTTCGCCCGTCACCGCGAAAAACGGATGCGGCGAGACTCCAATATAAGCGCGCATCCACGGATGGACGCTGCAACTCATCGGAATCAGCACCTCGGGCGACGGAAATTTCCGGAAACTGTGCTCGGCGCGCGGTGGCTCGGCGATGTTCCAGGGCGGGTTCACGGTACTCTGCGCGTGAACATTGTGGTTCACCGGGTCATCGTTCAGGATTTCGAGCGTCTGACCCGCCATCATGCCGGACACATGCGGCTCATAGATGCAACCGTTCTGGGTTAGTTTTGCCGTTTCGGTGGGCGGCGTCCAGTGCGCGGCCGGGAGGCCGTCCTTGATCCAGACGAACGCGTATCGCAACGTTCCATTGCCGTTAACGACTACGGTTTCCGCTTTCACCGGGGTCTTGTGCGAGCGCTGGCAATCGGGGTTCGAGGACATATCGATCGTCGGCATCGCGGGCGACGGTCCGGTGAACAGAACGCGGCCGGAAATCGAGCCGGCGGTGGCGGGATCGACGTGAGCTTCAGGTAAAGCGGGTAAAGAAGGGGTGGCGGTCTGCGGTTGGGGACTGGATCCGCAAGCCGTGAGCAGCAGGCATAACGCGGCCGCAGGGACGACAACTGGTCTCAAACGTCATTATAGAGTGGTGCGCCGTGTGGTCACAGTTGCGGTCGGGTTGTGCGCGACGGCGGTGGCTGCGGTATTCGGCGCGGGCTCGTTCGCGGCAGAGAGCGCGATCCACCCGCCGCGACGGAAGATCGCGCTCGCGTGCCCCTGTTTCTCTCACATGAGCTGCCGGCCGGTCGCGATCGCCGCCAAAGACGGGGTCAAACTGAGCGCCTGGTACTACACCTCGGATAAACCGAACGGAAAAGTCGTCATTCTTCTGCACGGCATCGGGGCCAGCCGCGAAGATATGGTTTCACTCGGCTATCTGTTCCTGCGCAACGGGTACTCGGTACTCGAACCGGATCTGCGAGGTCACGGCGAAAGCGGCGGTCTGGCGACTTACGGGGTGCTTGAAGCCGACGATGTCCATCGCTGGGTGGACTGGATGGCGAAAGCCACGGGATCGAACGAGATCTACGGATTCGGGGCATCGCTCGGCGCCTCGGTTCTGCTTCAGTCGCTCGAGACCGAGACCAGGTTCCAGGCGGTGGTCGCGGAAAGTCCGTATTATGATTTCGTTACGATTGCGGACGAGCGGATCGCCCGCATGCTTCCTACGGGTACCAGGTGGGTGGCTGGACCTTTCGTCGCCTCCGGAATCGCCTGGGCGCGCTGGCGCCGTGGGTTCGATTTGCGGGAAGCCTCCCCGGCGGAAGGGCTTCGTCATACCCACACTCCCGTGTTACTTATTCATGGCGCGGAAGATAACAAGACTTCACCCGAAAATTCCGAGCGACTGGCGCGAGTTGGCGGCCACAACGTGGTACTTTGGATGGTCCCGGGGGCCCATCATGCCGATGCGTGGGCGACCGCAAAGAAGGAATTTGAAGAACGCGTACTTGGGTGGTTTAGTACTTCTCGACCCCCCGCCCTGGGATGAAAAAACAGTTCCCGCGACTACCACATTATTTACGGCCATTTACAGTTATAAAAGGCCTTGTACGGGGTTCCACACAGTACAATCATTAGTTTGCAGGAGCTTGTACCTGGTTGCGCCTCGTGATGCGCCCTACATAAATTGAGCATCCGCCAGAGTGCTGTATCTCCGCTGAGAATGCGGTCCGAATGACGACAAATATCCCCAACCCCGAACCTACACACGCCGTTGGCGACAAGCCGAAGAAGCGCGGCTTTATCTGGCTTCTGTTTTTTGCTTTGGTCGCCGCCGTGGCAGCCTATGCGGTGTATAAGGCGGGCCAGCCTGGCCAGATTGTCCAGAACAACGGGGGACGGGGCGGGAGCGGCGGACGCAGGGGTGGCGGCCGTGGCGCATTGGGGCCCACGCCCGTGAGCACACAACCGGCGAGTTTGGGCAGTATGCCCGTCTATGACAACGGTCTGGGAACGGTGACGGCATATTACACGGTCTCCGTCAAAACGCGCGTCGACGGCCAGTTGATGCAGGTGAATTATAAGGAAGGCGAACTCGTCCGCAAGGGCGATATCGTCGCGGTGATCGATCCGCGGCCCTTCGAGGTCCAGCTTCATCAGGCGGAAGGTACGCTGGCTCGCGATACTGCAAATTTGAACAATGCCCGCCGGGACCTGGAGCGCTATCAGGGGCTGGTCAAGCAGAACGCGGTTCCACAGCAGCAGGTAGATACGCAGGCAGCAATGGTCGAACAGCTTCAGGGAACGGTGAAGCAGGATTCGGCGGCTGTCGACAATGCCAATCTGCAGATCAATTACGCCAACGTTCCCGCGCCCATCACGGGCCGGGTGGGTCTTCGTCTGGTTGACCCCGGCAACATCGTTCACGCGAGCGATGCGGCGGGCCTCATCGTCATTACCGAGATTCAGCCGATCACGGTGCTGTTTACGCTCCCCGAGCGGCAGCTTTCCGAGGTGCTGGCCAAGCTGAACGCCGGCAAGAAACTGCTGGCGGAAGCGTGGAGCCCGGACAATTCGAAGAAAATCGCCGACGGCTATCTGCTGACGGTGGACAATCAGATTGACGCGACAACCGGTACCTCAAAAATGAAGGCCGTGTTCGACAACCACGATCTGGCGCTCTTCCCGAATCAGTTCGTGAACATCCATCTCCTGGTGAATACGCTGTGCAGTCAGGTGCTGGTGCCTAACGTCGCGGTGCAGAGCGGTCAGCAGGGAACGTTCGTCTATGTGGTGGACTCGGAATCGAAGGTTCACATGCGGCCGGTCACGGTCCAACTGGCGAACGAAACGGAGAGCGCGATCTCGAGCGGCCTCCAGGCTGGCGAAGCGGTTGTGGTGGATGGAACCGATCGTCTGGTGGAAGGCGCAACCGTCCGGCAGCGGACGGATGCCGATATCAATGGAACCGGCGGGCGGGGTGGACGCGGAGCGCGTGGCGGCAGTGGGCGTGGAGCGCGCGGCGGAAGCGGACGACGCGCGGGTGGCGGTGGGGCAGGCGCCCCGGCTGCGATGAGCAGGGCTGGCGCAAATGCCGCGTTTGGCGGCGGGCGTGGGGCGAATGGCGGACGCGGCGGTGGCCGTGGCGCGAGTGGCCGCACAGCGCGAGGCGCGAACGGCGGACCTCTTTCGAATGCGATACTCGATCCCGATGCGCCACCGCCTCTCGACCTCTCGACTCTGGACATCGGCTGCCCGGGTGACCGCCGTGGACGCCAGGGCGGCGGTCAGCGCGGCGGCGGCGGACGGCGGGGTGGTGGCGGCGGACAATGAGTCCTTCCCGCATCTTTATCGAACGGCCCGTAGCCACATCTCTGATGATGGCCGGGGTCATTTTGACCGGGGTGGTCGCGTTCACGCAGCTGCCGATTTCGGCGTTGCCACAGGTCGACTATCCGACCATTCAGATTCAGACTTTCTATCCGGGCGCGAGTCCGGAAGTGATGACGTCTTCGGTGACGGCGCCGCTCGAAAAGCAGTTCGGACAGGTGGCGGGCCTCACTCAGATGACGTCCATCAGTACGTTCGGCAGTTCGCTCGTCACGCTCCAGTTCTCGCTCGATCTCGATATCGATCAGGCGGAGCAGCAGGTGCAGGCGGCAATCAACGGCGCGGGTACATTTCTGCCGAAAGATTTGCCCAACCCGCCGATTTACGCGAAGACGAATCCGGCGGATTCGCCGATTCTGACGCTGGCGGTGACGTCGCCGACTATTCCGCTGCCGCAGCTTCAGGAACTGGCGGAAACGCGTATCCAGCAGCGCATCTCGCAGCTCAAGGGCGTTGGCCTGGTCAGTATCAGCGGAGGCCAGCGGCCAGCGGTGCGCGTTCAGGCAAATCCCGCCAAACTGGCGGCGCACGGTCTCAGTATGGAAACGCTGCGCAGCTCGCTCGGAACGGCAAACGTCAATTCCGCGAAGGGTAATTTCGATGGAGCCCAGCAGGCGTGGACGATCAACAATAACGACCAGCTCCAGTCCGGCAAGGAATATGCGGAGATCGTGATCGCCTACCGCAACGGCGCGCCGGTGCGGCTGAAGGACGTGGCGGATGTGGTCGACTCAGTCGAGAACACCCATCAGGCGGCCTGGGTCAACACGACGCCCGCGATCATTGTCAACATCCAGCGCCAGCCGGGTACCAACATCATTGGCGTGGTAGACACGGTGACGGAGCTTCTGCCGCATATCAAGGATTCGCTGCCGGCAGGCGTAAATCTTCAGGTTGTTTCCGACCGAACGACGACCATTCGCGCGTCGGTGTCAGATGTGGAATTCGAGCTGGGGCTGACCGTGGTCCTGGTCGTTCTGGTGATCTTCCTTTTCCTGCGCAGTTTCACTGCAACCATCATTCCGTCCATCGCCGTGCCGCTGTCTCTGATCGGCACGTTCGGCGTGATGTATCTGCTCAATTACAGCGTGGATAATCTCTCGCTGATGGCGCTGACGATTTCCACGGGGTTCGTCGTCGACGACGCGATCGTGATGATCGAGAATATCGCCCGCTATATCGAAATGGGCGAAACGCCAATGCAGGCCGCGCTCAAGGGCTCGGAGGAAATCGGCTTCACCATCATGTCGCTGACGATCTCGCTGATCGCGGTGCTGATTCCGCTGCTGTTTATGGCGGATATCGTGGGCCGCCTGTTCCGCGAATTCGCAGTGACGCTGGCGGTGACGATCGTTATTTCGGCTTTCGTCTCCCTGACGCTGACTCCCATGATGGCATCGCGCATTCTCCGGCATACGCCGGAAAGCGAGCAGGGCTGGTTCTATCGCGGTTCGGAATGGGTTTTTGTCAGCATGATCAAGGTGTATGGCGCCATCCTGCGTGTGGTGCTTCGCTACCAGCCGGTTGTCCTGCTGGCCGCGGTCGGTACCCTGTTGCTCACTGCCTATCTCTTCAAGATCGTGCCAAAGGGCTTCTTCCCGGCGCAGGACACGGGCGCCATTCTCGGAATTTCCCAGGCGCCTGAAACCGTCTCCTTCTCCGCCATGACGCAGCGGCAGCAGCAACTGGTGGACGCTCTTCTGACGGACCCGGCCGTGCAGAACGTTTCCTCGTTCATTGGCGTGGATGGATTCAATACGCTGGTTTCGAGCGGCCGCATTCAGATTACGCTGAAGCCGCTCGAAGAGCGAAACATCGACGCGGTGGACCTCATCCACCGGCTGCAGGCGAAGACGGCGCAGATTCCCGGTATCACGCTTTACCTGCAGCCGATTCAGGATCTCACTGTGGAAGACCGGATCAGCCGCACCCAGTATCAGTACTCGCTGATGGCTCCGGACAAGACCCTGCTCGACGAATGGGTGCCGAAGCTGATGGCGCGGATGTCCGAGATCCCCGAAGTCCGCGACGTGGCGAGCGATCAGCTCAACGGCGGTATGGGGCTGCTGGTCAAGATCGACCGCGATACGGCGGGGCGCTTCGGTATTACTCCGCAGAACGTGGATGACGCGCTCTACGATTCGTTTGGACAGCGCCAGGTTTCCACCATCTTCACGCAGACCAATCAGTATCACGTGGTGCTCGAAGCCGATGAACAGTGGCAGCGCGCATCGGACGCGCTCGATCACGTTTATGTGCAGGTGGGATCGGCGGCGGCGAATCTCGCATCCACGGTGGCGGCAGCCGGCACCAACCAGGCGATCACCGGCGCGGCGGCCCTCTCGCAGGTGCCGCTGAGCGCCTTTACCAGTGTGGAGAAGATCCCGGTAGCCGTAGCCATCAACCACCAGAGCCAGTTCCCGGCGGTTACGATTTCATTCAACCTGGCGGACAAGGCTTCGCTCGGCGCGGCGGTGGATCATATTCGCGAGGCGACGACAGAGATTGGAATGCCCGCCAGCATCGAGCCGAATTTTCAGGGCACGGCCCGCGCGTTCGAAAATTCGCTGGCGAACGAATGGGTTCTGATTCTGGCGGCGATCGTGACCGTATACATTGTGCTCGGCGTGCTGTATGAAAGCTTCATCCATCCGATCACCATTCTTTCGACGCTGCCTTCGGCGGGCATCGGCGCGATCGCGGCTCTGCTGCTTTTCCACGAAGATCTGGACATTATCGCGCTGATCGGCATTGTGCTGCTGATCGGTATCGTCATGAAAAACGCGATTATGATGATCGACTTTGCGCTCGAAGCCGAGCGCAAGGAGGGCAAGTCGCCCCAGGATGCCATTTATCAGGCGTGTCTGCTGCGCTTCCGGCCGATTCTGATGACGACCCTGGCCGCCATGCTCGGCGGCGTGCCGCTGGCATTCGGCTCGGGCGTGGGTTCCGAGTTGCGGCGTCCTCTGGGTATTACGATTATCGGCGGACTGATCATGAGCCAGATGCTGACTCTGTTCACGACGCCGGTCATCTATCTGTGGTTCGGCCGCCTGGCGGCCTTGTTCGGACGGCTTCGCGGCAGCCGTCCGGCGGAACAGATTTCGCTGCCGGGTGTTTCATGATGAGAGTGGACGGGAGTTCCATCGGATTATGAGCATCTCGGCGCCATTTATCAAACGGCCGGTCGGCACGACGCTGCTGACGGTTGCGCTGGCGCTTTCGGGCGTCATCGCATACCGGCTGCTGCCGATGTCGCCGCTGCCGCAGGTGGATTTTCCGACGCTGAACGTGAGCGTTTCGCTGCCGGGCGGCAGCCCGGAAGTGATGGCCGCCGCGGTGGCGACGCCGCTCGAGAAATCCTTCTCACGCATTGCGGGCGTGACGGAAATGACGTCAAACAGCTCGCTTGGCTCAGCGAGCATCACGCTGCAATTCGATCTCAGCCGCGATATCAACGGAGCCGCGCGAGACGTACAGGCCGCGATTAACGCGGCGGCCGGCAATCTGCCGGCGAACCTGCCGACGAATCCGCGCTACCGGCAATTCAACCCTTCCGACGCGCCGATCATGATTCTTTCGATGCAGTCGGACGTGGTGCCGCGCCCGCAGATGTATGACATCGCATCGTCGGTTTTCGCGCAGCGGCTCTCGCAGGTGGAAGGCGTAGGCCAGGTGCAGGTGAGCGGCGGATCGCTGCCCGCGGTACGCGTGGAACTGAACCCGCAGCCGGTTTCGAAATATGGCGTGGGTCTCGAACAGACCGCGCAGTTCCTGGCAAGCGCCAACGCGAACCGCCCCAAAGGCGAACTGACGAGCGGCGCCGTGACGCTGCCGCTTTACACCACCGACCAGCTTATGGAAGCGAAGGATTACGAGAACCTGATCGTGACCTTCCGCAACGGTTCACCGGTGCGCCTCACCGATATCGGCACGGTGATGGATTCCGTGGAAGACGTACGCGCCCTGGGTCTGGCGAACGGCAAGGAAGCGGTCCTGATTTTCATCCGCCGCCAGCCCAACGCCAACATCATCGACACGGTGGCGCGCATTCGCGATCTGCTGCCGCAGTTCCAGGCGACGCTGCCTCCCACCATCCAGCTTTCGGTGGATAACGACCGCACCACGACAATTTCCGCGTCGGTGGAAGACGCGCAGCGCAACATGATCGTCTCGATGTGCCTGGTGATCATCGTGGTGTTTGTATTTCTGCGCAGCGGCTGGGCGACGTTCATTCCCGCGATTTCGGTTCCGGTTTCGCTCATCGGCACGTTCAGCGCGATGTACGTGCTGGGCTACAGTCTCGATAATCTCTCGGTGATGGCGCTGACGATCGCGACAGGGTTCGTGGTGGATGACGCCATTGTGGTCATCGAGAACATTTCGCGCTACATCGAAATGGGGATGGAGCCGATGCAGGCGGCCTATAAGGGCGCGGCGGAGATCGGTTTCACGGTGCTGTCGATGAGCGCCTCGCTGATCGCGGTCTTTATTCCCATTCTGCTGATGGGAGGCATCATCGGGCGGCTGTTCCGTGAATTCGCGGTGGTGCTGGTGGTGGCGATTGCTATTTCGATGGTGGTTTCGCTGACCGTCACGCCGATGATGTGCGCGCATCTGCTCAAGGTGAACCACAATCACGGGCGGATCTACAAGCTCTCCGAGCGGTTCTTCAACTGGATCATCAGCACGTACGCCTCAGCGCTGCAGGTGGTGCTGCGGCATCCCGCCGTGACAATCTTCGTGATTTTGGTGACGATCGTTATCAACGTCTATCTGTTTACGAAGATTCCGGCCGGCTTCTTCCCGGAGCAGGATACGGGACGCCTGCAAGGCAACGTGAACGGGCAGCAACACATTTCCTTCCGTGCGCTGCGCGACAAGACGCTTTACTTTGAAAAAATCGTTCGCGCCGATCCGGATGTGGACACGATCGACGTTTTCGCGGGCGCGGGCGGACGTGGCTCGAACAACGCGCAGATGTTCATCCAGCTTCGCGACAAGCCGGCTCGCACCGCGTCGGCGGAAGAAGTGATCGCGCGTATCCGGCGCAAGACGGGCGGTATGCCTGGCGCTCAGCTGACCCTGCAATCCTCTCAGGATCTGCGCGTGGGAGGACGGCAGGCGAACGCGGAATATCAGTACACACTCCAGACGGAGGATCTTTCGCTGCTGGCGCTGTGGGCGCCGCGCGTGGTGAACCGGCTGCGGCAGATTCCGGAGATCACGGACGTGACTTCCGACCAGCAGAACTCCGGACTTTCGGAGAACGTAACGATCGATCGCGATACCGCGTCACGGCTGGGACTGACTGCGCAGGCCGTGGATACGGCGCTCAACAGCGCGTTTGGGCAGCGCCAGGTCTCCACAATTTATAAAGCGATCAATCAATATCACGTTGTGGTTGCGCTCGAACAGAAGTGGTGGGAAAGCCCGGAAGTTCTGAACCAGATTTACGTCCACACGCCGAAAGGCACGGATGTGCCGCTTTCCACCTTTTCACGTTTTTCGGAAGGCATTACGCCTCTTTCACTGCCGCATCAGGGTCAGTTCCCGGCGGCAACCATCTCCTTTAATCTCGCGGAAGGAGCGGTGCTGGCCGATGCCGAAGCCGCGATCAGCAAGACGGAAGAGGATATGGGACTGCCGACCAACATTGTCGGCAAGTTCGCGGGTACGGCGCAGGCTTTCAAGGACTCGATGTCCAATCAGCCGATGCTCATTATGACGGCGCTGCTGGCCGTCTACATCGTGCTGGGTATTCTGTATGAAAGCCTGATTCATCCGCTGACGATTATTTCGACGCTGCCTTCGGCGGGCGTCGGCGCGCTTGTGGCGCTGGTTTTGTTCCGGACCGAGCTTTCGATCATCGCGATGATCGGCATTGTACTGCTGATTGGCATCGTGAAGAAAAACGCAATTATGATGATCGATTTCGCGCTCGTGGCCGAGCGTGAAGAGGGCAAGAGTCCACGGGACGCGATTTTCGAAGCCTGCCTGCTGCGCTTCCGCCCGATTATGATGACGACGCTTTGCGCGATGTTGAGCGGCGTTCCGCTTGCACTCGGCTGGGGCAACGGCGCCGAAATGCGGCAACCTCTGGGCATCGCGATCGTGGGCGGTCTGATTGTCAGCCAGATGCTGACGCTGTTCACGACTCCGGTTGTCTACCTTTCTCTCGACAGACTGCGGCACCGCTTCAGCCGCAAATTTTCCCCGAGACTACCCGGCATTCTCGTGCCGGGCGGCAGTGCGGGGAGAGCAGACTAATACATGCGGCGATTCCATCTTTTAGTTCTCACTTCAATCCTTTGCTCTTCGTGCGCCATCAGCACAAAATATTCGCGGCCGAAAGTCCAGTCGCCTCCGGCTTTCGACGAGCTGCCTGGCAGCGATCAATGGAAGACAGCCACGCCCAGCGACACCAATCTGCGCGGCAAGTGGTGGGAGATCTTCGGCGATCCGCAACTGAACTCGCTTGAGGAGAAGATAGCCACGTCGAACTGGTCGGTGAAACAGCTGGAAGCGGTATTCCGGCAGGCGATCGCAACAATTGACATCAACAAGACGGGATATTATCCGACCGTTACGGCGA
>DASYCD010000506.1:0-7287 GCA_036500405.1 Bryobacteraceae bacterium | reverse complement strand
GGCACCGGGAAGTAGCCTTCCTTGTAACGGGGCCGGTAGCCGAGATTGTTCTCCTTGCGGCCGGAATTCCAGCGGCCTTCTTCCGCATCGATGAAATAGAAGCCTGAATGCGCGTTCTGATCGAACCGCACGTTATCGAAGATGAAGAACTCCGCTTCCGCGCCGAAGTACGCGATATCGCCCGCGCCCGTATTCTGCAGATAGAGCTCAGCTTTTTTCGCGATCCACCGCGGATCGCGCTCGTAGTTCTGCCGCGTCAGCGGATCGCGCACATCGCCGATCATCACGAGCGTCGGCGTCTCCATAAAGGGATCCATGAACGCCGTGGAGGCATCCGGAATCAGCAGCATGTCGCTTTCGTTGATCGCCGCCCAGCCGCGAATACTCGATCCGTCGATGCCGAAGCCGTCCGTAAAGGAACTCTCGGTCACCTCGCTGATTGGATATGAGATGTGATGCTGCAGCCCAGGGATATCGGCAAAGCGAACATCCACCTGTTTCGCCCCATTGTCTTTGGCAAACTGCAGGACTTCAGTCGGTGTCATAGCGGGATCTCCAGGTTCGCATTCTACTAAACGATCGAGCCGCCGCTGACGTTTATACTTTGCCCGCTGATGAACCGCGCGCCTTCCGAGCAAAGGAACGCAACCACATCCGCCACCTCTTCCGGCGTGCCGATTTTCCCCATCGGCTGGCGGCGGATCGCGAATTCCAGATTCTTCGGATCGGAAAAAAATCCTTCCGTCATATCGGTGGTAATGTAACCCGGCGCGACGCTGTTCACCAGAATCCGCCGCGGCGCGAGCTCGAGCGCCCAGTTTTTTGTGAGATTGTCTATCGCCGCTTTCGTCGCGCCGTAAAGGCTGCGTCCGCCGGGCGTTCCGATGCGCCCCGCGACGGACGAAAGATTCACGATCCGAGCGCCGTCATTCAGCAGCGGCAGCGCGCATTGCGTCACCCAGAATGGCCCCCGCAGATTGGTGTGAAGCATCTCATCGACCGCGTGCGCCGTGGTCGAGCCCATCGGCGTATCCCGCCAGACGCCGGCATTGTTGATGAGGAAATCGATCCGAACATTCGCCAGCTCCGCGAACATGGCTTCAATTTGCGTGACGGAGCCCATGTCCGCCTGGATCAGACGGACGTCGCCGCGGATCGACGCCGCGGTGTGTTCCGCCGCCGTCAGATTGCTGTTGTAGTGGAGGATGATGCTCGCGCCGTCGCGCGCAAGCGCCTGGCAAATAGCCCGTCCAATGCCACGCGAACCGCCGGTAACCAGCGCTGTCTTGCCGAGGAGAGGTTCCATCCCTCCTATTGTGCGTGATGGATTGTTATCTTTGTCGCCCGCTTTTCGTCCGTCAGCCGGTAAGACCCATCGGGCTCCGCCGCTTCCGATGTGCTCCGCAGGACGAAGCAACCGAGCGCGGGCGCGCGCCATTCTGTATACCGCCCGTCGTTCCCCACCCCGTTGGGAAGTCGCAAAGCGGCGGTCATGTAACCCAGAATTTTCTCGTGGCCAACTACCTTCAGGTCTTTCGCGCCCGGCGCGACGCAATCGTTCGCGATCGTTTCCGGTGAGATCGCGTGTTTGTTCGGACCGTGGACCGTGCGCACCATCGGATACATCAGATTCCCGAGCGCATAGAAGAAGCGATTGTGAATCGTCATCAACGGATTATCCGGATAGCTGCTGGAGAGCGTCACCTCCGCGCCGTCGCGCATGTATTCCGTCCGGTATTCAGTGACCTTCACCGAGCCGTCCCTGTAGTGCCGCGCGTACTCGGAATCCACGGTAAACGGAATCGACCCGGCCGTAGTCTCTGGCGCCGCAATGGCCACCAAAACAAGCAATGCCACACCGCAGGCCGCGGCGCTGGCAAACAGCCCCCTGCCCAGATGCCACGAAGGCCACGCGAACCGCCGCTTTTGCGGCCGCATTCCGCGAATGCGGCCGCGCAGTTCCGCGCCCGGCTCCGGCGCCTTCCACTGATTCAGCATTTCGTCGAGTTCGGTATCGTTCATCGGCTTTTCTCCGTTCCCGTCGCGTACGCCGCGAGCGTTTCCTTCAACTGCGCCCGCGCGCGCTGCAGACGCGATTTCACCGCCGTCACCTCAATCTCCATCACCCGCGCGATATCCGCCAGCGGCAGTTCCTCGTAATGCGCCAGGATCAACACTTCGCGCTGCCCCTCCGGCAACCGTCTCACCGCCCGCGCCACCGCCGCTTCCAACTGCGTATGAAATACCGCGCGCTCAGGCGAAGGCGCATCGGAAACGCGCTCGTCGTCCTTCGCTGTCACGGGCCGCTTTGCAAGAAGCTTGAGCGCCTGATTGCGCGCCACGCCGAACAGATACGTCCGCATGGGCGTGCGGCTTGCGTCGTAGGCAGAGTTTGGCCGCAGCGCCGCGAGAAAGCACTCCTGCACAATGTCTTCGGCGTCCGCCACCGACCCCGTCATCCGGTAGGCAAAGCGGAACAGCGGAGGCAACAGCGAATCCGTGTCCATGTCTCTCAAAACAGTATTACCGCCCGCGAACAAAAAGAATCGGTCAATACTGGCATAATCGGCTCATGAGGGTTCTGGCGATTGCCGCGCTCATCAGTTGCGGCATCGCAGGCGCACAGACGGCGAAACGGGAAGTCACCGTCGCCGCCGCGGCGAATCTGAACACGGTTTTCCAGACCCTGGGCCCGCAGTTTGAGGCCGAAACCGGCATTCATCCGGTCTTCAGTTTCGCCTCTACCGCCCAGTTGGCCGTGCAAATCGAGAACGGCGCGCCGTTCGACGTCTTCGCAGCCGCCGACACCGAACATGTGGATGCGCTCGAAAAGAAATCCCGCATCGTGCCGGAATCGCGCGCCGTCTATGCGACCGGCATCCTCGCGCTCTGGATTCCGCCCCGGTCCCACGCCCCTGTCTTAAAACCGGCCGACCTAGCCCAGCCCGGCGTGAAAGTCATCGCGCTCGCGAAGCCGGAACTCGCGCCTTACGGACTCGCCGCGCGGGAGACCCTGCAAAAGCTCGGCATCTGGAACCAGGTCGAATCGCGCATCGTCTACGCCGATAACATCAACATGGCGAAACAGTACGGCTCTTCCGGCAATGCCGACGCCGTCTTCACCGCATACTCGCTGGTTCTCAAAGAAAGCGGCAAAGTGATCCCCGTGGATGAAAATCTGCACTCCCCCATCGAACAGGCGCTCGGCATCGTCGCCGCGTCGAAAAATCAGAATGCCGCGAAGGCGTTCACCACATGGCTGCTGACCGGCCACGGCCGCGACGGTCTCCGTGCCTTCGGCTATAAGGTTGGACATTGACGGTCGATTCCTCGGTCATCGTCCGCGGGCTTTCGATCGTTCTGATCGATCTGCTGCTTGCCGGCGATAACGCCCTGGTCCTGGCAATGGCCGTTCGCGGCCTGCCTGCGCGCCAGCGGAGGGCCGCCATCTGGGCTGGCGCGGGCGCGGCTGTCATCCTGCGCATCCTGGTCACCATCGTCGCGGCGCGACTGCTCGACGTCGAATTTCTCAAGCTCGTGGGCGGCGCGCTCGTCATCTGGATCGCGGTCAAGGTCCTCGCCGACTCGGGGGCGCACGAAAAAGACATCCCCGCCCGGGGTCGCCTTGTGCAGGCCATCTGGATGATCGTCTTCGCGGACATCACCATGTCGGTCGATAATGTCCTCGCCATCGCGGGCGCGGCGGCGGGCCATGTGGGACTCATTGTTTTCGGTCTGGCCGTCAGCATCCCGCTGGTGGTTTTTTCGAGCAATCTCCTCGCGAAACTGATGGACCGGTACTCGTTCATCATGTATATCGGTTCGGCAATTCTCGGCCGCGTCGGCGGGGAGATGATGATGACGGATCCCTGGGTGGCGAAGACGTTTCACCCATCGCACCCGCTCATCTGGGCGGTGGAAGGCGTTCTGGTCGTCGCCGTTGTTGTGGTCGGGCGGTACCTGAGCCGCCGCCGGCCGTCCAAAAAATAGGTGTCACAAAACCACATTCTCGGGCATTCGAGTATTGTGCAGGCGCCGTGCGAGGCAGTCCCGGAATCGGCCGCCGATTTTGAAACGCTTTTCCATCTGCATTACGACCGGATCGCCTGGGCGATCGCGCGCATCGTGGGCGATCCCGCCCGCGCCGAAGAACTGGCGATGGAGACCTTCTGGAAATTCTGGCAATCGCCGGAAGCGCACAATGAAAAAGCCGGCGGATGGCTCTACCGGGTCGCTGTCAATCTTGGTCTTTACGAACTGCGGCGCCGGGCGCGTCACGCTCGCTTCGAGCGGTTGTTCCGCTGGAGTTCGCCAGCAACGCCGGAGGAAATTCAGGCTGCGGATGAAGAACAGCGGCAGGTCCGCGAGGTGTTGTCGCGGATGAAGACGCGTGACGCGGAGCTTCTGCTGCTCCGCAACAGCGATTTGCGCTACGAAGAAATCGCCGCGGCGCTCAGGCTGAATCCGGCATCCGTCGGTACCCTGATCGCCCGCGCGCGCGAGGCTTTTCGAAAGGAGTATGTGAACCTCTATGGCGAACCACGACTGGGTCGATAACCGCATCACGGCGCTAAGCCCCGATCGAGCATGGACGCCGAACCCCGCCCGCTCGCTCGCCCGCCTGCGCGCGCGCGCGGTGCGTGTCCGCCGCTGGATGTGGACCTCCGCGGTCGCCACGGCCGCCTGCATCACCCTGTTCCTCTTCCCCGCCCCCCGCGCCTGCGCCGAACAGCCGGGGCCGTGCGTTCTCCGTGTGCTCGGCGTTGCGCCCGCACCGGTCACGCTCGAGGTCAGCCCCGAATTCCGCGCGACCTTCGATCGCGATATCCTGCCGCGCCTGACCGATCCCTGGATTGTCTCGGGAAAGGTGAAGGTGGTCTACCGCGATCAGGCCGCCTCAGTCATCCTGACCCACAATGGAGAGAGCGAGGTCGTTGCGCCCGTCAATCTGGAAAAGCGCATTCATTTGACACTCGGACACTAGCTTCGTGACCATGGTAATATGACCATAGAATGAAACGCCAGATTGCGGCCGGTGAATTTAAGGCCAAATGCCTCGCTCTGCTGGATGATGTTCAGCAGAAAGGCGAGGAGATCGTTGTCACGAAACGTGGCAAACCCGTAGCCCGCCTTGTGCCCGTCGAGGAAGAGAAGAAACGCGACACCTTCGGCTACATGAAGGGAACAATCACGATTCTCGGCGACATTATTGGTCCCAGCGGAGA
Organism: Bryobacteraceae bacterium; assembly: GCA_036500405.1. GTDB lineage: Bacteria > Acidobacteriota > Terriglobia > Bryobacterales > Bryobacteraceae > BOG-234. Next base: position 2,062 of record DASYCD010000506.1, on the reverse strand, counting down.
GGTCTTGGATGCAGAACGGTAGTGGAGAGGAGACTCCACTACTGATCGATACGCCTTACTGGATCTGGTACGTTGCCGCGACGCGGGAACGCCTTACGCATCAGAATGTCCAGAGCATTCGGGCAGCAGGAGCTTCAGACCGCCTTCTTGTGTCAGCAATATCGATATGGGAAGTCGCGATGCTGGAGTCGAAAAACCGAATTCAACTCCAGAAACCCTGCGCTCAATGGGTCGAAGAGGCCCTTACCATGCCCGGCATCAGTCTCGCGCCGCTTTCGCCCGCGATCGCAATTGAAAGTAATCACCTGCCGGGGCAGTTCCATGGCGACCCCGCTGACCGCATCATCGTTGCGACTGCCCGGGTCATGGGCGCTCGTCTTCTAACCAGCGACAAGAGCATCCGGGCCTATGCTGCCGATGGCCACGTGCTGCTGGCGTAGAGCTCACGCGTCCTTAAACACCCGCGCGAAAATCGCATCCACATTCCGCAACTGCCGCTCCACCGAGAACGTCTCCGCCAGTTTCTCCCTGCTCACCAGCTTCGCAATCTCCGGATCCGCCTCAATCACCGCGCGGAAATTCCCCTCGTTCTCCCAGGCTTCCATCGCGTGCCTCTGCACAATCGCATAAGCCTGCTCGCGCAGCATCCCCGCCGCCGCCAGATCCAGCAACAACTGCCCGGAGAACACCAACCCCTTCGTCATCTCCAGATTGCGCCGCATGCGCTCGGGATAGACCAGCATCTTGTCCACCAGATTCGTGGTCTTCTCCAGCAGATAATCCGTCAGAATCGTCGAATCCGGCAGAACCACGCGTTCCACCGAGGAATGCGAAATATCGCGCTCATGCCACAGCGCGATATCCTCAAACGCCGCCTGCGCGTTCGACCGAACCACGCGCGCCAGCCCGCAAATCTGCTCGCAGGTCACCGGATTCCGCTTATGCGGCATCGCCGACGAGCCCTTCTGCCCCCGCGCGAAAAACTCTTCAGCCTCGCGCACCTCGGTTCGCTGCAAATGCCGGATTTCGAGCGCGATCTTCTCACATAGCGCCGCCGTCGTCGCCAGCACCGCCGCGAAGTGCGCGTGCCGGTCGCGCTGCACCACCTGCGTCGCTACCGGCGCGGGCTCCAGACCCAGCCGCTCGCAAATCGCCGCTTCCACTTCCGGACCGATATGCGCAAACGTCCCCACCGCGCCCGAGAGCTTGCCGACCCGCAGATCTTCCGCCGCAGCTTCCAGGCGTTTCAGATCGCGCCCAGCCTCGCCGTACCACAGCGCCAACTTCATCCCGAACGTCACGGGCTCGGCATGAACGCCATGCGTCCGCCCAATCTGCACGGTGTGTTTGAATTCGAGAGCGCGCCGCTTCAGCACTTCACGCAGCCGCTTTAAATCCGCAATCAGGATGTTCGCCGATTGCCGCAACTGCAGCGCCTGCGCGGTATCCACCACGTCAGTCGAAGTCAGCCCGTAGTGGAACCAGCGCGAAGCTTCCGGATGCCCGGCCGCCGCCATCGATTCCGCCACGGACGTGGTGAACGCAATCACGTCATGCCGCGTGGTCTTCTCAATCTCATCGATACGAGCCACGTCAAAGCTCGCATGCTTACGGAGCAACGCGGCATCGGCGGCGGGCACCGTGCCCAGACCGGCCAGCGTCTCCGACGCCGCCAGTTCCACCTCAAGCCACTGCTGAAATTTGTTTTGGTCGCTCCAGACGGCGCCCATCTCCGGGCGTGTATAACGGGGAATCAATACGTAAAAACCTCTGTTTGCTTTTTCTGTTCCGCGACTACCAGCCGCGGAGATATTCCTCGGCGCTGCAATGACTCCTCGGCTCCCTGGCGCACAATCACCGGATGATTGTTCTGCTCGCTCAGGTGCCCCAGAATCAGAGCCTGGATACTGCACGTATCCAGGTCATTTTCAATGAACCCGCACGCCGAATCGTTCGAGAGATGCCCCTTGCGGCTCATGACTCGCTGCTTCACGCTCCACGGATAGGGCCCCACCTTCAGCATCTCGAGCGAGTGGTTCGATTCCATCAGCAGAAAATGAAC
>DASYCD010000505.1:0-1950 GCA_036500405.1 Bryobacteraceae bacterium | reverse complement strand
CGCTCCCCGCTATAATGAGGGTTCCCGAAATGAATCCTCTTAACGTGGACCTGAAGCAGACGATCAATCTGCCTCGCACGAATTTCTCTATGAAGGCCAACCTGCCGCAGGCGGAGCCGAAGATGCTCGCGCGCTGGGCGGAGGAAGATCTTTACGGCCAGATTCGGAAGTCGCGCGCGGGCAAACCCGTCTGGATTCTGCATGATGGCCCTCCCTACGCGAACGGTCGCATCCATCTGGGGACTGCGTTCAACAAGATTATTAAAGACTTCATTGTGAAGTCGAAGACGATGGCGGGTTTCGATTCGCCCTACGTGCCGGGCTGGGATTGCCACGGACTGCCGATCGAGCACAAGGTCGATCAGGAACTGGGCGGCAAGAAAGCGCAGATGTCGGCTTCGAGCGTGCGTAAGGCGTGCCGGAAGTACGCGGAGAAGTTCGTCAATCTGCAGCGCGAGGATTTCAAGCGACTTGGCGTGCTGGGCCGGTGGGATCAGCCGTATCTCACGATGGCGCCGAAGTATCAGTCGGTGATTGCGCGCGCATTCGTGGATTTTCTCGACAAGGGTTACGTGTATAAAGGCCTGAAGCCGGTCAACTGGTGCATGCACGATCGCACCGCGCTGGCGGAGGCGGAAGTGGAGTATGCGGATCACACGAGCCCCTCGGTCTGGGTGCGTTTTGCGCTGGAATCGGACGCGGCGGCGATCGACGGCGAACTTGCCGGCAAGAAAGTTTTCGGCCTGATCTGGACGACGACGCCGTGGACGCTGCCCGCAAACCTGGCGATCGCGTTTCATCCGAAGTATCAGTACGTGGCGGCCGAGGTCGGAGACGCGGTTTACATCGTGGCGGCGGATCTGCTGGCGGCGACAGCGGCAAAATGCGGCTGGGGCGAGCCGAAGATCGTCGCGCGGTTTCAGGGCGAAAAGCTGGAAGGCGCGAAGTTCCGGCATCCGTTCATGGACCGGATTTCGGTTGGCATTCTGGGCGATCACGTGACGCTCGAGCAGGGAACGGGCGCAGTCCACACGGCGCCGGGGCATGGTCAGGAAGACTATGTGGTCGGTCAGCAGTATGGGCTCGAAGTGTATTGCCCGGTGGATGGCGGCGGGCGGATTTTCGATCCGGGAACGAACGCGGTTGTGCCCGCGGAGCTGATCGGCAAGTCGGTTTGGGAAGCCAATCCGATCGTGATCTCGATTCTGAAGGAGAAGGGCGCGCTGATGGGGCAGGAAAACATCAGCCACTCCTATCCGCACTGCTGGCGCTGCCACAACGCGACGATTTTCCGCGCGACCGAGCAGTGGTTCATCGGCATGGACAACAACGCGCTGCGGGCGAACGCTCTGGAGGCGATTAAAAACGTCTCCTGGATGCCGCTGTGGGGCGAACAGCGTATCTCCAACATGGTGAGCAGCCGGCCCGATTGGTGCATCTCGCGGCAGCGCGTGTGGGGCGTGCCAATTGTGGTGTTCTATTGCGAGAAGTGCCGGCATCCGCTGACGGACAAGAAAATTCTGGATAGCGTGGTGGATCAGTTCGCGGTGCATTCGGCTGATATCTGGTTCGAGAAGACAGCGGCGGAACTGGTGCCCGCTGGAACGGCGTGCGCGAAGTGCGGGGCGACAGAGTTCACGAAAGAGAACGACATTCTCGACGTCTGGTTCGATTCGGGTTCGAGCCACCTCGCCACACTCAACGAAGAGTACGGGCTGCGCTGGCCGGCCGAATTCTATATGGAGGGCGGCGATCAGTATCGCGGCTGGTTCCAGAGCTCGCTGCTGATCGGCGTGGGGTTGAAGGGCCCGGCGCCGTTCCGCGGCTGTGCGACGCACGGGTGGGCGCTCGATGGCGATGGCAAGGCGATGCATAAATCGCTCGGCAATGCGATTGAGCCTGCGGACATCATCAAGGACTCGGGCGCGGAGATCATCCGGTTGTGGTCGG
>DASYCD010000504.1:0-2784 GCA_036500405.1 Bryobacteraceae bacterium | reverse complement strand
TGAGGGCCTGCAACATGGTTGGGTGATCGATACAGAACTGCACACGCACGCCTTTCCCCGCCCGCACTTCCCACAAGTGAACAATCGGCACCCGGAACGCCGCTCCGGTGGCGTTTACCGTTCCTTCCGTCCAGCCGATGGCGGCCACGTGATCGCCCGCGCTGATCATGCGTTCGATTGTGACCGACGAATTCACGTTCGACCGAAGGCGGCCGAAGAACTCGCGCGCGCCCTCATGCCCTCTATAGATTCCACCCCACGGCAATTCCGTCGACTGAGTCATCTCCACATCCGCTGCAAGCACACCAAAGACTTTCGCCATATCTTTCTGGCGAAATCCTTCGTAAATGGCTTCCACCACCTCAACCGGCGCGGCAGCCTCCGGCCGCGACTCGATGCACGTTTTCAGCGCAGCCATTTCGTCATCCATCAGCTTCATCCCCGCCTCGAACATCTCTACCGGCAATCCATCCGGCTTCGGCAGGGTCATCATATAGACCGATTCCCTCGGCCCGACCGGCACTACGCGGCCGGTTACCTGCCAGCGCCCCTCATTCGCATCGACGTACTCGTGATCGAGAATCCCTGTCTCTCTGTCGTAGCGCGGAATGAGCGTGCCCTTTCCGTGGACGGTGTCCATCTCCCAGCTTCCGTTACCCAGGTCGCGAATCGCCTTCACGTTGTGGATCGCCCATTGCGGCATTGTGCCCGCGTCGCCGATGAAGTCAAAGCACTCCGCTGCGCCGCGCGCGATCTGAATCGTCTTTGTTGCCGATATCGTCATTGTCTTTTCCTCTTAACTCACTGGAACCTGTTTGAGATGGTTCGCGGCCGCCAGCTTTCGCAGGGTCGCGGTCAGGGTTGCGCGTTCCCCTGTCGAAAGGCCGGAGAAACATTCTTCGTCGTTCTGATCTGCCAGCGCCGCCAGCGCTGGAACGAGCGCCCGGCCCGCAGCCGTCAGTTTCACGTCCTGATAGCGCCGGTCGTCGTCGGCTTCCGCGCGCGTCGCCAGTTTCTTCTGGACCAGCCGGTCCACCAGTTTCGACACCGCTCCGCGCGTCAGCCCGCTCGAAGCAGCCAGCCGGCTCGGCGATGTCTCGCCGGCCTCATACATTTCGCGGAGCATCACCCATTCGGCCACCGTGACGCCGCTCCCCTCTACTTTGCGGGCGAAACTCTGCGAAACATGATTCGACACCATCCGGAGCCAATAACCGATGTGGCTTTCGAGCGAAGCCGGGTGCATCTGCGCTTTCATATTTCAATATTAGTTTCCTAGGAAACCATTGTCAAGGAAAACAATAATTGGCTGTCAGGAAAACAGCCAACGCATAATCGCAAGTCCTGCGAACAGAGCGATGATGCCAGCCACGACGGAGCCCACGACGTACGCCATTGCCATCCAGATTTCGCCCCTTTCGAGCAGCAGCGATGCGTCCAGCGAAAACGTGGAGAAAGTGGTGAAACCGCCGAGAAGGCCTGTTGTCAGAAAGAGGCGCGGCAACTGTCCGCTGTGCCCCCGCAGCGCGAACCAGCCCGCGACGAGCCCCATCGCAAGCGAGCCTACGATGTTCACGAACACCGTGCTCCAGGGATACTGGACGCCCCAAAACACAGGCCCTTTTACGTTGATGGCGTGGCGCAGAACAGAGCCGAGCCCTCCGCCGAGAAAAATCAGAATCAATACAAAAGCGCGATGACTATTCATAGTGTTACCAGGGATCGCGATTCGTAATACTCACCCGGAACAACGGCTTCGCCTTCTCGCTCTCTTCCATCTGATACGTCTGCTCCGTCTTTTTCGAATCGTAATCGCGCCAGAGCCAGGTGAGCGAGTCCGGCAGATCCAGCGCTCCCTGCGCAATCGCGTGCATGCTCACGCCGAACCGGAAATGGAAATCGTACGCGCGCAGCTTGAGGCTGTTCGCGAGCTGAATGTTGTTCATCGGCCAGCTGCCGGTGTTGTTCTCGATATCGTCCGCGCCGTCCGACATCCACACCCGGATGTTCTTCTTCGGTTCCCGGCGCACCCGGAACGCCACGATATATCCGCCGTCCTGATTCTTCTCCGGATGCCACTGGATCCCCGAATAACTCCCGATATGAGACAGCACCCGGCTGAACTGCTGCGGATAATACCAGGCCACGTTCATCGCGCAGATCGCGCCGGATGAGGCCCCCGCGATCGCCCGCGAATAGGGGTCCTGCCGGATCTTGTACGTCTTCTGCACGTCCGCCAGCACTTCGTCGAGCAGGTACTTTCCATACCGGTCGGACACCGTATCGTATTCGATGCTGCGCATCATCCGCGCTTCCTGCCCGTCCGTCCCCGGCTGGATCAGCACATGTACCATCGGCGGAATTTTTCCCTGCGCCACCAGATTGTCCGACACGGTCTGCAGCCGCAGCCGCATCCAGTCCTGATTTCCGACGATCGTTTCGCCATCCTGCCACACCATCAGCGGCGCGCCGTTCGCAAGATCCGCGCCTGCGTTCACATAGACCCAGTAGTTCGACTTCATCCCCGGATACACTTTGCTTTCAAGCGTCTTTCGTTCGCTCAGCGTTCCGTGCGGCACGCCGGGATGCGGGTACGAATCGGGGTTGTAACCCGCCACCTGGTAGCCTCCGATCTCGCGCCCGTTCGCGAAATAGTGATATTGGTGCGTGGTACCGAGCCGCATCATCTTCAGCAGATACCAGTAGTTCGTGCCCGCCACGCGCTTCATTGGAACCGCGGACTCCCCGTCGATGACCACCGTCGCATCCGACGGGCTCTCCACC
>DASYCD010000503.1:0-7150 GCA_036500405.1 Bryobacteraceae bacterium | reverse complement strand
TGAATTCCAAAGCCGCTTTTACGAGATCGCCGCTCTCGTAAAGCTCCTTGCCATGGGCGACGTACTTTGCCTCTTGTTCCTTCGGCGATCCGCAGGCGCACAAGACGAGAAGGGCGCCAAGACAAAACATCCGGACGCATCGAACCAGCGGCTGCATATCGAAATCGCTCCTGAAAGCGCCCATGGGGGGCACGGCTCTGATTTGGCCCACAATCCCACCCATCGGAGATTAATTCGAGCACAAATCCGTTACAAAATCACACTAGTGTGTTCGCGACCTTGCCTAATTGGCCAGTCGCGTGCTCGGAGCACCGTTAATCGCAGAACGTCTTAATTCTAGTCTTAATTCTAAGAGTCTGTACGCGCAGAGAGCTCAGTATGCGTTGACGCCGGAAAAACAGATGAAAGCGGTGCGGCATAATATCTTGAAATCAAGCCACAGCGACCAGTGGTCTATGTAATAGAGGTCGTAGTGGATCCGGGCACGAAGGTGTTCGGGGGTGTCTACGGCGCCGCGATAGCCGTTGACCTGGGCAAGGCCGGTGATGCCGGGCTTCACGCGGTGCCGGAAGCTGTATTCGTCGACGATTTCGAAATGCCGCTTGTCTCCGATCAGCATATGCGGCGTGTGGGGGCGTGGGCCGACCAGGGACATATCGCCGATCAGCACGTTCAGGAGCTGCGGAAGCTCGTCGATGCTGGTGCGCCGCAGCCACAATCCGACGCGGGTGATCCGCGGATCATCCCGCCTGGTCTGGTTTTCGCCCGCCGGATCTCCCAATGCGACATGCATGGTCCGGAATTTGAACACATCGAACAGGCGGTCGCCGAGCCCCTGGCGCGGCTGGCGGAACAGGATCGGGCCGGGGCTATCGAGCTTGATGGCCAGAGCCGCCGTGAGGAGGAGGGGGGAAAGCAGCAGCAGCAGCAAAGCCGCGGCGATCTGGTCCAAGGTTCCCTTCAGGATTCTCTGCGGCTCGCGGATCGGGCGGTCGGCCAGGGAAAACACCTGCAGGCCGGCAATATCCGTGCGCCCGCCTTCGGGCAGCTGGAACCCGACAAGGTCCGGTCCGAGCACGATATCGACGGGCAGTTGACGCAGGCGCCGAAGCAGATGGAGCAGCCGCTCTTCAGCCGAATGCGGCAGCGCGATGACGATCTTGTCGAAAGCGGAGGATTTATAGAGATCGATCAGGTCTGCGGTGTTGCCCCGAATCAGCCCTGCGACCCCGGATCGAGCCGTCCGCTCCCTGTCGCGATCGTCGAAAACGCCCACAATCGTGAAGAGGTCGGGGTTCGTTGCCTCAAGCCAGCCGATCAGTCTGCGGGCGGATTCACCGGCACCGACAACCGCAATCCGTTGGGGCCTCATGATCCGCACACTAATGAGGGGCAGCGCGGCGAAGAAGGTAATGCGCGAAAGAACCGCAAATACAACCGCGAAAACGGCGAACCAGGACATCCACGTCAGGAAGTGATGGACCTCGGTTTCGGTGTTGCGGAGATAGGGCAGGCAGATGGCAAGCGCGACCAACGGCGGAATGCCGAAACATAGCGATGCTTTAAGAAGATGCCTGAAGGATCCGGTCCGGACCAAGTTGAGCGGCTCATGCAGCCTGGCGATGCGGCAACAGGCAAGGAACGCAATCAGCAGCAGGGAAGCCGTCAGGATCTGGCTCAGCCTGTAGAGGCTACCGCCGGCAGGCCCTGCCCAGACGGCGGCGGCCACCCCTGCCAAGACGAACAGCCCCATATCGAATATCAAACTCAGATACGCGAGGTGCTGAGGTTGAAAATTGCTAACCCGCTGCTTGATCATGGGGGTTGTTAATGCCTCTGATTGAAATGCGGCGCTCTGCATGTCCATTGCAAACTCCCGACAATGGCCGGCGCTCCCCTGAATCTTCCGGTCTTCACGGCATTAACCAAGCCAGTAATTATCTTCTGACTATCTTCCACCCGCCCCGGCTGTAACGGCGACCATCGGCGATGGTTCCCGAACCCCCGCGCGATTATCCGCGTCGCTATAGAATTCTCGGATATTTCAGATGAACGGCGCTTAGTTTCGCAGAAAACTGCGACGCCACCATGACGACCGGCGCGGTTCGGCCAGTTCAGGTTCGCTGGCTGAAAATCCGGACCGGCTTCCTATTTTCGACTGGCGACCCGTGATCGACGGCCAAGACTTTGAATCCACAGGATCCATATTTGCCCAAGAAGGCGCCTGCCTGGGTTGCTCCTCCATCACCGCCGTATCCAGCGACATTTTCACGGTCAGCGGTTGCGAATATTCGAATAGCGGCGCCGTATAATTTTTCGGGTCGGGCGAATTCGATGACAATGCCGAGACATCTTCTTCGACCGTGTCGACGAAATAGAGATCGCCCGAGGTCTCTTTGAAGTTTTGGATCTTTTCGGCAAATTGTCGGGCAAGGGGCTCCACTTGGCCCGCCGAAGAAGCCGAAGCCCTAACTGGCGTCGAAGCGGCCTGCGTCGTAACGGCTGGCGCCGTCGCGATTGGCGCAGCAGCGACGGGCGCCCCGCTGGTTTCTATCTCCCGTATCGCGGCTACGGGCGCAAAGTCGCTGCGCGAATTCGGAGTATCCGTATGGTTCTCCAAATTGTTTTCCGCTTCCGCGACGGCCCGGGCGAGGCCGCCTATCTCGACGAGAATGGATGGGTCGTCGGGCGATTCAGAGCGCGCGAAAGGGGCAATTCCGCTGTTCTGCCGATCCCCGACCACTCGCAAAACCATCGCCTCATCGACCGGGAATTTGCCGTCGGCAAACCCGTAAACCAGGGCCAGATCGCAGATCGAATTGATCAGCCGGGGAACCCCTCCGGAAAAATACTGAACGGCTCCCATCGCCATTTCCGTGAAGATCGGTCGGCCGGCGCCGGCGACTGCCAGCCGATGCAGGATATACCGGCGCGTCTCCGAATAGGAAAGCGGAGCCAGATGATGGGAGACGGAGATTCGTTGCGCGAATTGAACCAGTTCGGGACGCCGGAGCTTCTGCAGGAGTTCAGGCTGCCCGATCAAGACCATCTGGAGCAGGAGGTCCTTGCCGGAATTGATGTTCGACAGGAGCCGCAATTCCTCCAGGGCTTCGATCGTCAGATTCTGCGCCTCATCGACGATCAGAATGCATTGCCGTCCGGCACCGTATTCGGCGATCAGGAAGGCTATCAGCTCCTGGAAGGTTTCCGCGGGATTCACGCCAAGCGGCTTCTGGCCGAACGAGGTCAGCACCCAGGACGCAACGTCGCGCAGCGAGCTATGCGTGTTCGAGATGAGCCCGACTGTGAAGTCCCTGTCGATGCGTTTGAGAAAAGCCCGCAGCAAAGTGGTCTTGCCGGAGCCTATCTCGCCGGTGATGACGCAAAAGCCGGCCTGTCCGGTGAGACTGTATTCGAGCAGGCTCAACGCGACCGCGTGCTTGTCGCTGAGAAACAAGAACTCAGGATCAGGCAGTAGGCTGAAGGGCTTATGCTTCAGTTCGTAGAAGGCTTCATACATCGGCGTTCACTCTGTCTCGACGTGAGGATTGGTGCTGCGTAATGCCGTGGGTGCAGACCCGTTCCCCATCAGTGGGCGTTCAACAGCGTACCGATGACTTGAAAATTGGCGAGCAGATTGGCGGCGCGATCGAGTTCGGCTTTCGTGGTGCGGCCGCTGCGGGCCACGAACAGCACGGAATCCGCGTTGTTCAGAAAGCCAAGCGTTTCGCCTGACGTCAGCAAAGGCGGCATATCATAGATGATCTTGCGATCCGCGTAGCGTGTCCGCAATTCTCTCGACAACGCGGTCATGCGCGGGGAACTGATGATCTCGGCGGAGTCCACCTTGGGAGCCCGCGCCGGAAGGACGACGAGACGCGCCATCCCGGGATTCACCAGGCAATCTTTCAACTCGCACTGACCTGCCAGATAGTCTTCGATGCCGGCGGACGGCGTGAGTGCGAATTTTTTGTAGATTTCCGGTGAGCGCAGATTGAGGTCGACCAGCAGCACGGTTTGATTGACGTCGAGGGCGATCGATATGGCGAGGTTCGCGGCGGTCGTCGTCGTCCCGACGCCAATATCGGCACCGGTGACCGCGAGCGACGAGAACCCGCGTTGGTTCAAACGTTGCAGCACCTGGGTGCGGAGCAACCGATAGACGTCCGAGGCGTCATGCTCTATTGAATCGGCGATCAGCCGTTGCGCAGCCGCCATGCGCGAATCGTTCGCAACCACCGGCGTATGCGTGTAGTCTGGCTTCACGCCCTCTGACGACGGTGGGAGGACCCTCGTCGTGGAAAATTCGCTGCGTCCGGAGCGCATTTGGCGCGCTTTTGCCAGGGCTTTTTCGATATGCTCCAAGCTTCGCTCCCAATTATGTTCAGGTCATCGCTCGACAGCACGCAGACTCATGCTGCGACTGCGAAGATGCAAGCATAATCCATAGTAACTGTTGCGATAATACTAATCGAGCTTGGTGGATGGTTAATGTTTGTCGTCTCCACAAAAAATGGAACCGGAGCACGGCAGATGCGTTTGGTGTTGGTCGTGCAGTAATTTTTTTTGGGGCGTTAACGCCTGAGTTTCAACACATTTGCACGACCATTATACCGGCGTATGTGTCTGATCATTTTTAGGAATTAACCACTTTTCGCACTTGCGAAGTAAACCGAAACTTTACTAAAATGCTGTTGGTTTTAGTGAGTTTTAGCGCGCGCTTAGTACGGTTGAACCGAGCAAGGCGAAGCGAGCTGGAGGCTAAGATGAAGAAGTTTTTAATGTTGGTTGCCGTCGGTGTAGTCGCGATGGCGCTGTGGCAAAAACCTGCAGCAGCGACGACAGTGGATCTCGGCAACTTGAATATCGGTAGCACGAGTTCCATCGGAAACAGCTTTGGCAACACGGCTACAGTGAAAAGTTTCTCGGACCAGTATCTTTTCACGCTGCAATCCTCTTCGAATGTAACGCTCAGCCTGGTCACCGGCGGTACCCAGCTGTTGCTCAATATCGTCGAGCTCTCGAGTGACGATGGCACCACGCTGGAGTCCTATACTCCGACCGTGCAGACGATCGGTTCGGCGGTGATCTACTCGTTTGCCAGCCTGCTGACCGGCAAGCAGTACTTCCTCGACCTGGGAGGCAAGTATAAGGGCCTGTTCAATCAGTACGGCGGTCAGATCTCAGTGGCTGCCACCCCGATCCCGCCAGCATTGTTGCTGTTCGTCACCGCGCTCGGTGGCCTGGGATTTGTGGGATACCGGCGGAAAATGTCGGTCTAAACACTCACTCAGAATTCTGAGTTCTTAAAACCCGGCCATCTGGCCGGGTTTTTCTTTTGGCAAGAATCATCTATCTGGGTGTGTTTTTTCGTCGTTAACGCGGCTTGTTAACCATTTATCAGCCTTGTCGCGATCCCTCAAAACTATTTAAATTTTTCCCAATACCGGTGCCCATCTGTGTGAGTCGGGGGATGCCGGATGGATGACACTCATTTGAGGGTAATTATATGAAGCGCTTTATGATGATCCTGGCCGGAGCCATTTTGGCAATCGGCGTCGCGAAAATGCCGGCCCAGGCCGCGACTTATAACCTGGGCACGCTTCCCGACAATGGGGCCACATTTTCGGTCGGGGGGAATTTCCTTCCGGGTCATTTCTCGGACACCATTAAGTTCAACCTGGCCTCCACTTCGTCGATCAGCGGGTTCGTGCAGGACGTGTGGGTGCCCTTCTTGGCCAATCTGACCAATCTCTCGATCTCAATCGACGGCACGGCGCTTTCGCTGAATCCACAAACCGGTGGTACCTATATGGGGGCGGTGCTGGCTTCGCTCGATGCTGGCAATCACAGCTTCAAGATCAGCGGTCTGGCGAACGGTCTGCTTGGTGGCGCATACCTCTTCAAGGTCGCCGCCGTGGCCGCCACGCCGATCCCGCCGGCGCTGCTGATGTTCGGCACCGCGCTGGCCGGTCTCGGCGCTGCCGGATGGCGCCGCCGCAAGGCACTGGCCGCCTAAGCGATCTTCATAAGAGAGCGAAAACCCCCGGTCGAGAGACCGGGGTTTCTTTTTGCCCGTAAGGATGATCAAGCGCGTCGCGGCCCGAGAATCGCTGTGGCTGCTATCGCCCCACGCGGGCATTGATGGGTTGGACCGCAAGGCCCTGGTTGATAGAGCCGATCGAAAGTATTGAATCGATCGAGTTCCCCACGACCGGCGTCAAGTCGTTCACCGTGGCGACACAGCCATTCGTTTCCGAGCAGATGACGATGGCGAAGGAAGCCGAGCACCCATATTGATCGGCGGAATTCTCGGTTCCGAATGCCTGTCCCCCAGCCCGGCGACAGGCAAAGCTGACGGTGTCTCGCGAAAGACTGCCCATATTCACGGTTTTTGCCTGCGCCTCACTTTGCTCGAAGAGAAGCGCGCCGCCGACACATAAGGCGATATAAAGGCATTTGCGGATCATGCAACTGCCTCGCTTGAACTTCTCATTGGCCGGCCGGCCGATGCTCTGCCGATTCATCGTTGGTATCCTGGTGCCGCTCAACCGAAAACCGAACGCATAGGCATAGCCGCAGTTCCATCGCGGTCTGCGGGCGCCCTAACCGCGCGCGGTACAGAATATTCCGTGTTACTTCAATCAACATAGAGCCGGGGTAATATTTACCCCCGCGCCGGGCAGAGCTCCGGGGCTATATTTGATCGCGGCGGATGCGGCAAGATTGCCGACGGGAACCAATTTTATCCAACCATCACACCATCGTGTTGGAAGTCGCCGCTTTGGCCTTCCCTGAACGCAGGCGCGGTAATCAAATTAGCGCAGAAACGTGGCATTGTTGCTCGGTCGCAAGGAACAACGCCCGGCCATGTTTGAGAGGCCGGTGCTGGTAACAACGAGACGCGAGCAAAGGCAAGAATGGGGCGAAGCAGCCCCACCTAACCGAGCCGCCGATCTAAAATTGGGTTACGACAATGATGCCGGATGCAGAATCTGGCGAGCACTTTTGCTCGCCCGAAACGGTGGAAGTCGTTCAAAAGGATGCTGCGCGGGGCAGCGCCGGAGGCGGATCCGGCGCGAAGAAGCCCGGCCGCAAGCTTTCCGTACGCATTGACGATCTTCCGCCGGCGGGTGCCACGCGCTGGGTG
>DASYCD010000502.1:0-4440 GCA_036500405.1 Bryobacteraceae bacterium | reverse complement strand
ATGCCACTACTCGGGCGTTCGCAGCGAATTGTTCAGATCCGAAGCCAGCTTGCGAAGCTGAGCGAAAACCGGACGCCGGTCCTGATTCAGGGGGAGAGCGGGACGGGGAAGGAGGTGGCGGCGCGCGAGTTGTTCGACAATGCGCCGCGAGGCCACTTCGTGCCGATCGATTGTGGGTCGCTGGTGGGGCCGCTGATGGAGAGTGAGCTTTTCGGGCACACGAAGGGCGCGTTCACCGGGGCGGGCGAGGCGAAGCGCGGGCTGCTCGAACTGGCGAACGGCGGGACGGCGTTCTTCGACGAGATTGGGGATCTGCCGCTCGACATGCAGGTGAAGCTGCTGCGCGTGCTGCAGGAGCGCGAGTTCCGGCCGGTGGGTTCGTTGCAGCGGATTCGGGTGGATATAAGGATTGTGGCGGCGACGCATCGCGATCTGCAGAGGGAGGTGGCGGCGGGGCGATTCCGCGAGGATCTGTTTCATCGGATCAATGTAGTTCGGCTGACGCTGCCGCCGCTGCGCGAGCGGAAGGAAGATATTCCCCTTCTGGTGGATCGGTTTCTCGATGCGACGGGCCGGCGGTACGTGATTGCGGCGGAAGCGATGGAGGGGATTCATCGCTATGACTGGCTTGGGAATGTGCGGGAGCTGAAAAACTGCATTGACCGGATGATGGCGTTTAATTCGGGGCCGGTGCTGCATTTCAACGATCTGCCAAGCAACGTGATGAATGGCTGCCATCCGGAGGATAGTGGGCTGCGGGCGATGGCGGCGGCTGTGGGATTGCCAGGCGGCGTGGTGCTGCCGCTGCAGGAGGTGGAGCGGCGGGCGATTGAGCAGGCGCTGGCGTTCACGGGCGGGGATCGCAGTATGGCGGCGCATCTGCTGGGGATCGGGCGGACGACGCTTTACAGGAAGCTTAAGGAGTATGGGCATCCGCCGGCTCACGGCGCCCCTGTTGCCTGATACGCTCGGTATTTGCGAATTGCATTGGATGCAACGTACAGCGTGGGGAGCGCGCTTTCGGGCGTCGGCGTGTATTCGCGTGAGTTGCTGAACGGGCTGGCGGCGAGCGATTTCGCGGAGGGGTGGGATTGGTTCTACCGGTCGCAGCGGTACTGGCGGGCTCTGTTTCAGAAGACGCCGGCGAATGTGCGGGTGAGAGCGCTTTCCTCGAAGCGGGGTGACCGGAGCGCGGCGCTGTTTCATGGATTGAATCAACGGCTGCCGGAGTTGCGGTTTCAGCGGCAGGTGACGACGTTCCACGATCTGTTTGTTCTTTCGGGCGACTACAGCACCGCGGATTTCAGGGCGCGATTTGCGGCGCAGGCGAGAGAGGCGGCCGCGGCGTCGGATTTAATCATTGCGGTTTCGGCATTCACCGCATCGCAGATCGAGGATTATCTGAATGTGCCGGCGTCGCGTATTCGGGTCATTCATCATGGGGTGCTGGCGCGGGGTGGCGGGCCAGGTGAGACGGCGCGGGAGAAGGTGATTCTGTGCGTCGGCGCTTTGCAGCGGCGGAAAAATCAGATCGCGCTGGTGCGTGCGTTTCGGGCCGCGCCGGCTGACTGGACGCTGGTCCTGGCTGGTTCGGAAGGATACGAGGCGGAGGCGGTGCTGCGTGAAATCGCGAACAGCCCGATTGTCGATCGGATTCGCGTCACTGGCTACATTTCGGATGGGGAAATTGCGCAATGGTACCGACGTGCGAGCATCTTTGCGTTTCCGTCGCTGGATGAAGGATTCGGGATGCCAGCGATTGAGGCGATGGCGGCCGGTGTACCGGTGATCGCGAGTAACCGGTCGTCCCTGCCGGAAGTGTGCGGGGACGCAGCGTTGCTGGTGGATCCTGAAAGTGACGGGGAGTTGGCGGGAGCTGTCGAATTATTGACGCGGGACGAGGATCTGCGAGTGAAATTGACAGCGGCGGGCAAAGTACGCGCCGGCGAATTCCGTTGGGATGAAGCCGTACGGAAGACTATTGAGGTTTATCGGGAACTGCTCTAAACCTCTGCTGGTCAAATGAAGAGGCTCACGCCTCTTCATCGACCGTGATGCGGAGTGCTTTCAGGAAGCGCTGGTCCTGCGTGGTGAAGCGCACTTTGCCGATGGACGTAACTTCTGTGGGCTCAACGGTGGTAGCCTCATCCGCGTCGTCGATTTCGTCGTGGGATTCCTCGCGCTTATTGAAGCCGATCGTCGCTTCCAGAACCAGGAAAACATCGTACCCGGCGCTCTTGATCTCTCCGATTGCCTCGGCGATACGCTCAGATTCGGAAAGCGATTCGTTGATCGCGTTTCCCAGGTCCTGCATTAAACTCTTGAGACGTTCTTCCAAGTTCGGCCCCTTTCTTCGGGCGTTCTCCGTTTCTGACTATAAGATGCAACTTCGGGACCAAACGTTCCCCGATTTTTTCCGATGATTTTCTTGATTGTACAGGTGACTGCCCGGCCTTACAAGCATTTCCGCGTCTCCTGATAACATGAAGCTGTGGATAACAACCACATCCGCGCGGCGGGACGGGTGGCCGGCAAGGTGGCGCGCAATGCCGCGAAGGACTGGGTTCCGACGGCAAGGAATTCCGGCAAGTTCGTCAAACATGTAGTGCCGGCAGCGGTTAAGCCGTTGCACAGCCTGTGGCACGAGATTCTGGCTTTCCTGTTTCTTTGCGCCGCGGTGCTCGCGGGGTTCCGGATGTGGCAGGACCGGGTTGGCATGGCTCCCATCAAGTTTGTGGTGATGGGGATTTTTGTCCTGGTCACGCTGGGCTACGGGATTTCCTCCTTTCTGAAAGCAAAGCGCATTTCGCGCTCCTGACGTGTCCGATTCTTCATCCGACGGGCGGCCGCTGAAACCGGGGGAATATCCCTTCACGCGCGGGATCTACTCCGGCATGTACAAAGACCGGTTGTGGACGATGCGGCAGTATGCCGGTTTCGGATCCGCGGCGGAGAGCAATGCGCGATATCGATATCTGCTGAGCCAGGGGACGACGGGGCTTTCGGTCGCGTTCGATTTGTCGACGCAGATGGGGATGGACCCGGATCATCCGCTGGCAATGGGCGAAGTGGGGCGCGTGGGCGTTTCGATCGCGTCGCTCGATGATATGCGGCGGCTGTTCGATGGGATTTCGCTCGAGCGCGTATCGACGTCGATGACGATCAACTCGACGGCGGCGATTCTGCTGGCGTTTTATTACCTGGTGGCGAAGGAGCAGGGGGCGGATACCGCGCGGCTGAGCGGGACGATTCAGAACGACATCCTGAAGGAATATATCGCGCGCGGGACGTATATCTATCCTCCTCGGGCGGCGCTGCGGATTGTGACGGATGTGTTTGCGTGGGCGGCGCGCGAGACGCCGGAGTGGAACACGATTTCGATCAGCGGATATCACATGCGCGAGGCGGGGTCGACGGCGGGGCAGGAGATTGCGTTCACGTTTTCGAATGCGATTGCGTATGTGGAGTCGGCGATTGCGGCGGGGCTGGATGTGGATGCGTTTGCGCCGAGGCTTTCGTTTTTCTTCAATGCGCAGATGGATTTTTTGACGGAGGTCGCGAAGTTCCGGGCGGCGCGGCGGTTGTATGCGCGGCTGATGAGGGAACGATTTGGAGCGAAAAATGAGCGGTCGTGCATGCTGCGGTTTCATACGCAGACGGCGGGGTCGAGTTTAACGGCGCAGGAGCCGGAGTTGAATGTGGTGCGGACAACGCTGGAGGCGCTGGCTGCGGTGTTCGGGGGGACGCAGTCGCTGCATACGAATTCCCGGGATGAGGCGCTGGGGTTGCCGACGGAGGAATCGGCGAAGGTGGCGTTGCGGACGCAGCAGATTATTGCGTTTGAGAGCGGGGTGACGGGTGCGGCGGATCCGTTTGGCGGGAGCTATTACGTGGAGGAGTTGACGGATCGGCTGGAGAGTGAGGCGCGCGAGTATATTGCGCGGATTGATGCGATGGGTGGGGCGCTGGCGGGGATTGAGGCCGGATTTCAGCAGGGGCAGATTCAGAATGCGGCATATGATTTTCAGCGGGAGGTGGAGACGGGGACGCGGGTGATTGTGGGGGTGAACCGTTTTCAGGCTGAGGGTGATGGCGAGGATGTGCCGGTGTTTCGGATTGATCCGGCGATTGAGCGCGAGCAGGTGGGGCGGGTGGTTGAGTTGCGGGCTCGGCGGGATGCGCGGGCGTGGCTGGGGAGTCTGGAGGCGCTCGAGAGCGCGGCGCGTGGGAGTGAGAATCTGATGCCGCGGATTGTGGCCGCGGCTGAGGCTTCGGCTACGGTAGGGGAGATTTCGGATGCGTTGCGACGGGTTTTTGGGGAATATCGGGATCGGGGCTGAGCGTACAGGAGCAAAATAGGAACAGGAATTGAGGAGTTTCCGCTCATGGCCCGAGTGCAACCTGTTCTGACATCAACGGAAGCGGCGCTGGTCGATCAGA
>DASYCD010000501.1:0-8937 GCA_036500405.1 Bryobacteraceae bacterium | reverse complement strand
GCAGTTGGGGCATTCGGAACCGGCGGGCCGGGCGAGGCTGTCATGCGCGCGGCGGGTCTGCGTGCGCTGGTGGGAATGTCTGCGTTTCGGATTTGGCATTGCTTTCTGTCCTGCGTCTTTCTGATTCTCTGCTACTGAACTCGCTACTGAACTTTCAGATCCTTCAGCGCCTTCCAGCGCTCATCTGCACCCTCGCCCGCTCCCGCCGCTTCGCAGCCACAGGGGGCATCATTACGGTTGGCGCCGCAGACCGGACAAATTCCTTTGCACGATTCGCTGCACACACGCTGCATCGGAAGCTGCAACAACAACTGCTCCCGCAAAATATCTTCCAGCACCAGGCCGGGTAATTCGTAAAACCCCATCTCGGCCTCGCCTTCATCGATCGCCACTTCGTCGGCCGTCTGTTCAGGCTCCACCGGCTTGTAGAACAGATCGAACGACGCTTTGACCGGAAACGCCGCACGTCCCAGGCAGCGGTCACACTCGCTTTCGAGCGTGGTTTCCACTGAGCCGTGAACACGGACTTCCTCGCCTGAATGCGGCAAAAGTTCCGCCACACCTTCGGCCTTCAAAGGCGCCGTTTGCTTCACTCCCGCGTCGGAAAAATCAATCTCTCCGGGCCGCCACGTCTCCGCAAAGGCAATCTTGCGGACTTCCATCTCCTGAATACTCAGCAACATGGGGATTCGACGGGAAAACCCATTGTAGCATGCGGCCGGAAACGGCTACCAGGTGTAATGCGCTGTGTAAGTTACAGTCTTTTCTTCATTCGGCTGGAGAGGGACTTCGAACTCGACCGTCCGGCTGTCCGTCTGATGGTGAGCGACGGATTCCGCGGTGATTTTCCAGTTGCTCCAGCGGTAGAGATGCTCCACGACGCGAACCGTGGCGGCTTCGGTCTTGTGATTTCGGAGCTTGACTTCGAAAGCTTCGTCGAGGAAGCCGCCGGGCCGCATGTCGGACTGGTAGCGTGTCTGTTTGCGTTCGCCGGTGATGTCGAAGGCGTTGCCGGTGTAGATTCGAACGGTTTCGTCCTTCGGCGTGTGCTCAATCTGGTTTTCACCGGTGAATTCGACCTGACCGCCATCGGGATCCTGGCGGTAGAAGCGGACGCGGCCCGCTGGCAACGGAATGCCGAGGTGATTGGCCAGGCTATTCACGAATTCGCGCATGATCCAGACGTGCGAATTGGATTCCGTGCCGTAGTGCTGGTCCTGACGGGTATCCATGTAGGGATTGGTATTCGGGAGCTTCGCGCCGTCGTAAACGTAGAGGCGTTTGGACTGGATCCCTGAGCCGCGCAGGAATTCCACCTGTTTGGTTTCGCGATCGTGGATGGTGGTGGCTTCGGGAAGCGAATAGAGGTGGTAATCTTCGAAGGCTTTTTCGGTGACTTCGCCGGGTGCGCCGCCGATAACGCCGCCTGCAGCGCCAGACATTGCGAACATCCGGGGCTGCGGCGGCTGGATCTTATTCACATCGCCCGCCATCAGTTTGATGCGGGCATGATCGAATTGCTTCCCGCTGCGGTTCGTGAGCGTAACCCAACCGACGATGTCCATCGTGTCGCCGTTATCCGGCGCGATGATGTTGTAGTCGCTGTTCCACGTCAGGCCGCCGGTGACGTAGCTCAGTTCGGCGTTCATCTTTGCCGCGCGCGGGGAAAAGAGAATCCAGTCCAGCGCGGGTTTCAGAATTGAGTCTGTGCCAAGCGCCGGGAAAATCGGCTGGCCCGGCAAGCCGAACTGGAGCTTGCCTTCGACCTCGATGATCGGCTGAGTGCCCGCGGGCGCGATCGCGGATTGATCCTGACTATAAGCCATCCTGTTCGCCGGAACCACACCGGAGCCGCTGCGAATGATTTTTCCCTGTACGATCCGGGTGCTGCCATCGGGATTGCGCACGGAAAACTCGATCGTCTTTCCCTCGTTAAGGGTCAGCAGGTGCTCCTGGGAGATCGGGTCATTGCGATAGTTCTGCTCCAGAATTCGAATGGGCGATCCAGCCGCCGCGGGGTCGCGCAGAATGACGGATGAGGGCTCCACCTGCGAGGTCGCGCCATCAAAAGTGACCGTGTTATTGCCGGACTTCAGATCGAGCGGAATGGTTTCCCGAACCACGGCGAAATTCTGGTTGTAAATCGTGAGCGCCGGATCGGCGGCGCAGGCGAGGCCTGCCAGACAAACTCCCAGGGCAATCGATTTCATGCCTGTTTGGACGCCACACAACGTGGAAAGGTTCACGAAAATACACGCTCTGTTTCGAAATGGTTGCAGGTATTCAAAGAGTGCTTGAAGAAGACGGCGAAATGGTGGCGTGGGGATTCGCGGGACCGCATAATCGGTAGCGTTATGAAACGTATACTGGCCGTTTTTTCGCCTTTTTTGCTGCGCGATTCACGCGCAGACGCCGGCGGCGAAGCCGAAGCTGGTGGTCGCCATCATTGTCGACCAGTTCCGCTACGAATACCTCCAGCGCTTCAGCGCGGACTATCACGCCAGATTCAAGCGACTGGTGAATCAGGGCGCGGTGATGGATAACGCGCACTACATCATGCGGGAACGGAGACCGCGCGAGCAAAGTAGCGGTTACGAGGGTAGAGGACCACGCGACCACGCTGGTCGGCGGCGTGCCTGGCGAAGTGGGCGCCTCACCGGTGAATCTTCTGGTAGAGACGCTGGGCGATAAGATTCGCCAGCAGGGCGGCGATTCGCGCATGGTCGGGGTTTCGTTCAAGGATCGCGCCGCGATTCTTCCGGCGGGCCGTGCGGCGAATGGCGCCTACTGGTGGAGCACGAATTCCAATAGCTGGGTGACGAGCACGTTCTATATCAGGACGCTGCCGGACTGGGTGAAGGAGATCAATCATTCGCGGCCTTACATGCGGGGCTTCGGGGCACAGTGGTTTGGGCTCGATGCGAAGGAAGGCGACGCGCCGTTCTGCACCATGGTGGCGGGCGATGACAAGATCCGCTATTGCGCATCGCTTATGGCGACTCCGTGGGGCAATGAAATGATCGAAGAGTTCGCCGAGCGCGCGCTGACTGCCGAACAACTGGGACACCATAGCGGCACGGATCTTCTCACCGTCAGCTTTTCTTCCAACGACGCGGTGGGACACGCCGTGGGGCCGGATGCGCCCGAAGTGCGCGACATTTCGCGCCGCACTGACATGCTGCTCGGAAAACTGCTCGATGCCGTCGATCGCGAAGCGGGGCTGAGCAACGTCACGCTCGTGTTGACTGCCGATCATGGCGTCGCTCCCATGGCGCCCGTTCAGGGCCAGACCGTTTACAATCCGACAGGCGGCCGGCTCTCCGCTGGTCTTCTCACGAACGCGGTGCAGGATGCGCTGAACGCTAAGTTCGGCGAAGGCGACTGGGTGGAAGCGAATACCGGCACCATGCTCGTGCTGCGGCGTGAGACCGCGAACAAGTGCAAAGCGGACTGGGCGCAGGTGGAAGAAGTGGCTGCGGAAGCGGCGCGGAAGTTTCCGCATATCGCGCGGGTCTACACCGATGCCGAGTTTCAGAAAGCGCCTGGAGCGAACGAAGACGAGATCGAAAAGGCGATGCGACGCAGCTACTATCACGGCCGCTCGCCGGATCTGATGATTCTGCCGGACGAATACTACAACTTCGATGCGAGCAATGCCGTTCATGGCACGCCCTACGAATACGACACGCAGTGCCCATCATCTTCCTTCGGGGTGGGCGTCAGACACGGACGCTACGCCGAGGCGGTGGCGCCGAACGATATTGCGCCCACGCTTTCGGATATCATCGGAGTGGCGGCCCCGAAGAATGCAGTGGGGCACGTCATCCGGGAGATCCGACAATAAGCATCCTCAGCGATTTTCTAACTTTTCTGGCGAAGATGGGCCTTACGGTCCGCGACGATCCAAAGAAAGTGGTGGACGTGGCGGGCAGAACGTGGGGGCAGCCCGTCGATGACATTGCGCTCTCGATGCAATTGCGTGCGAAGGAAGATCCGGAGGAGCTTCCTTCGGTCTCGGTTGCAGTTCGCAATGTGGGCGAGACGCGGCGCACGCTTCGGACGCGAGGCTGGCTGGAATTCCTGAACGTTACCGTGCGGGATTCTTCCGGCAGAGATGCCGAGCTGACTTCGTACGGACGCGAAGTGACGAAACCCGAGCACGCAAAACCGGCGGCTGAGGTGGAACTGGCGCCTGGCGAGGCCACAGAAGCGGACATTCCAATCGGCTCGATTTACCGGATGAAGGGAACGTATCGCGTGCAGGCGTCGTGCGCGACCGTCGAAGGCGGCCGCTCCGTTTCAAACGAAATCGAAGTCCGCGCGTGAGAGGTTAAGCCTTCACGGCGAACATCACGATGTTCCCGGCGGGATCGAACAGGCCCACTTCGCGCATACCGTAGAACGTCGTGCGCTCTTTCATCGCGAGAGGATAGCCTTCGAGGCGCTTCAGCGTATCGGCGAAATCGTTCACTTCGATATAGAGCGAGGCGACTCGCGATTCATTGCCTGGCGCGAAGGCAGGCTCGTCCTCGGCGACGCTCGCCGCGGATTGGATCATCAGTTCCACTCCATCACGCTGGAGCATAACGAATCCGATCTTGCCGCTCTTCGGCTCCGGCATCTGGGCAAGGTTTTGAAATCCCATGCGGTCTACCCAAAAAGGCAGGCATGGCTCGATCTCTTTTACGGTCAGAACGGGTGTAATCTTCATGGGAGTCCTTCACATAGTGTAAGCATGCTGAAAAACGCGAAGATCATGGCATTCACCGGCACCCGCGACGCTGCGCGGGCGAAGTCGTTTTATCGTGATCGACTCGGGCTGACGCTGGTGGGAGAGAATTCGTTCGCGCTGGTGTTTGACGCCGCGGGGACCATGCTGCGCGTTACGAACGTGCCGGATCTGACTCCGGCGCAGTACACGGTCCTCGGCTGGGCAGTGCCCGACATTACCGCCACTGTCCGCGAACTGGCGAAGGGCGTTCCCTTCGCGCGCTATCCCGGCATGGCGCAGGATGACGATGGCGTGTGGACCTCGCCCGCCGGTGCGCGCGTGGCGTGGTTCGCCGATCCCGATGGAAATATTCTCAGCCTGACGCAGTTCACCTGATTGCTTCGGCGATGGAAGGAATGAGATGCCACCAATTCACGAACAGGAAATCCTCCGCTTCCCGCCGTCCGCCGTGGCCGCCCGAAGTGTCAATGACTTCAGAATTCCAGACGAGGCGATCCGTGCGGATGCAGACGTGTCGAAGCGCATGGATGAGTGCGCGATGGAATTGGTGCGCCTTTCGCTCCTTGGAATTGCCGGTTACGGATTTCTCATCAAAGAGATCGCCGCGGGGTTTACCGGTGGCCTGGCGGCGTGCAAGAACAACGCGGCGCTCATCGTATCGGCAGCGGCATGTTTTGCCATAACGCTTTGCTTCGCTTTTATATCCCGGGAGTTGCAGGTGCGTTGCTCCGCAATCCAAATCGCCATTCTCAGGACGTTTGGCAAGCTGGAAAACCAGACCGGCGGCTGGTCGCAAGGCGAAATTGAAATATTGAAGTCCTCGTTAACTTCCTATCGGGCTGAGCAAAAGAAGAAGCTGGAATGGAACCGGCATTGTATGCGGGGCGCTCACGTCTTTTTCGCTGCGGGAGCCATCATCACTGTCATCTGTTTTGCGGTTGTCCTGCACGATCTTTAATCGCCAGACGGCGTTACCGCTCGACCGGCTTGTAGCCCTGCCAGACATACTCGAGCGCCTCGGGAAGCGTCTGCTGTTTTGTGGCGCGATCAGTGTGGCCGGCGTTGCGGGCAAAGACGAACTGGTAATGATAGCCTTTCGCCGCCAACACGCGCGCCATCTTTTCATTGGCTTCCACCCAATCGTGCATGCCGTCGCGCACGTAGTAGTTATCGTGGTCGCCCACTTCGAGCCAGAGACGCAGCGGCTTGACCGGGCTATTCGGAATCAGCGTTTCGTGATAGCCCCACGCGCCGTGCGGCGTTTCCGGATTCCACGGCCACTGGTTGTTGATGTAGGTGCCCGAGTAGGTCAGCACGCGATGGTAGAGGTCCGGGTGATACCACGCCATGCCCATCGCAGCGGAACCGCCGGAGCTGCCGCCCATGGTGGCGCGGCCATCGGGATCTTTCGTTAGCTTCACGTTGTACTGCTTCTCCACGAGCGGCAACACTTCGGCTTCAACGAATTCGGCGTATTTGCCGGAAAGCGTGTCGTACTCAAGGCCGCGCTCGCTGCCCTGCGCGTCGCCACCGCCGTTGCCAATCGAAATGGCGATCATCACCGGCACGCGCTTTTCGGCGATGAGGTTATCGAGGCAGGTGAAAAGGTTGCGATCGGGGCCGTCCGCGCCCACGATAAAGGGCGCAATTGTCCCGGGTATATATTGTTTCGGGACGTATACGGCGACGCGACGCGTCCAGGGTCCGGAGTGGCTGGTGGGAACGCGGAATTTTTCCGGATCGGCTGGGTCGGCGGTGCCTACGGTGTTGGGCTCACGGAAAATGCCGGGATAGAACTTGCTGTCCTTCGACTCCATAGTGAAGGTGTAGACGGCACCTTGCGGGACACCTTCCCGCGCGGCCATCTCGGACGCGGCGGGATGAGTGGGGCCGAGGATGAAGTTGCCGTCCTCGTTCGCGGGTGCGTTTGTTCCGTCAGGAAGCTCTTTCGCGGTGACGTAGCCAGCTGTATGGGGATCGCGGGTCGGGTTCGGCGGGCGCGGCTGAGGACGAGCCGCTCCGGGCGGGAGTGGAGCTTCGGTGGACGCCTGTTGGGCAGACGCAAGAGTGGCAAGGACGGTGAGGCCGATCGCGTAGACCAGGGACTTCATTGCGGCATGATATCAATCACTACGGAGTGAACGTGCTGTCGGCCTGAAATCGTTTGTAGTCGTAATAGTGCTGGTGCGATTCCACGCTGCCGCGAATGATTGCCATCTTCATCGACGCCCGGATGATGGCGTCGCTCGGAAGCCAGGCTTCGCCCACGCGAACAAATTGCAGGTCGAATACGGTACCCGGCTGGAATCCGTTCGCGGCCCGCTGGAACTCAATCAGCTCCCGGATTCTGTTGCCATCCTGTTCGTCGAACCAACTCGTGCGATGGGACGCCAACATCTCTTCTTCCTGCTTGTTCGCGCCCTTGACACCCGGTTTCGGTTCAGATCCCACTTTCCACGCCGCGCGGCCATTGATGGTTTCCCGCGCCGTGACCTTGTTGTCGAAGAGGCGCAGCAGCAATTCGAGACTGCCGAGAGAGACGGAGCGATGCAGGGAGGGCAGCAATGATCTGTGGCGTTCGGCACGTGCTTTTTCGAGGTCGGAGTCGACCTTCTTATGCGTTTTCGAATCGAGCGGTTTGCCATCGATCAGCACCAGCTTCTTGTATTCGGCGCCTTCGAGCATGATGTGCTCGTACGAGCGGGTCTCCGGCCGCCCGGGCTTGCCATTCTTATCCACCTGGGATTGTGTGTGATCTTCGCGGTACGTATACTGCCAGTGCCGGTCCGATTGAGCTTTTGCCGCGGCGACGGCCCGGGTGATGAGCGTTTTCGGCGTGAGCAATTCGGCGCCCTCCTGAGCGGAGAGCGCAGAGGGAAGGAGAAGGGCGACGATGGCAAAGACCCGTGTTTTCATCGGGAAATACGCGTTCATTGTCCCTCACCAACCTTTACAGACAAGTTAACCTCCGGAGTACGTCTATCAGATTCGAGATCACAACGAATCCCAGCCGGGGGAACTTTTTCACATGGGCAGTCAATACAGACTTGAACGTCCGGCCGAGCGGAGCGGGATGCAGCGGAGCGACGAAGAACTTTATCGTTTAATGAAGGGCGGGGACCGCGAGGCGTTCGGCGAGCTCTATGAGCGCCGCGGACCAGCATTGCGCCGTTATGCACTGCACATGTCCGGAAGCGCGGCGGTGGCCGAAGAGGTTTCCCATGAGGTTTTTATTCAGCTCTTGCGGGCGAACACGAATTTCGACGATAGGCGCGGGTCGCTGGAAGGCTGGATGTATGGCGTGGCGCGCAACCTGGTGCGGGTGATCCGCCGCCAGGGGCCTGTGCAGGAGCCGGTGGATCAGCCGGTGCGGCATGACATTCTGGGCGAGCTGATCAATGAGGAATCGCTGACGGCGCTGCAGGGGGCGCTGCGGGAATTGCCGGTGCTCTACCGGGACGCCGTTGTGCTGTGCGATCTCGAAGAGATGAGTTACGAGGAAGCGGCGCGGGCGATGGGATGTCCGGTTGGCACGGTGCGTTCGCGCCTGCACCGGGCGAGAGGGCTGCTGGCGGCGAAACTGAAGCGCACCCAAACGGTCAATGAAGTGGCAGTGCGGTAGAGGAAAATGATGAATTGCGAATCGGCTCGTCTGGAACTGATGGAACGCGCGCGGCGCGGCGGCAAAATGCCGGCCGGTCTGAGCGCCCACGTGGACTCCTGCGAAAGCTGCCGAAGCCGGTGGGAGGCGGAGCAGGATCTCAGCAATCATCTGAGCGCGCTGCGAATTCCCGCCATTCCGGAAGGGCACGAGTGGGGAAAGGCGGTGCTGATGCGCGAATTCGATCAGCACCGCGGTCATGTGAGGCAGGCGCGGTGGATGTGGGCTGTGTCCGCAGCCGCCATTGTGGTGCTCAGCGTGGTGGCGGTTCGCGACATCGGCGGCCGGCATGAAGAGATGGAGCCATCGGCGGCTGTGCAGCCGTTCACGCCGCGCGAGTATCCGCAAGAGACTTTTACTCCGGCGGAAGAAGCAGGCGAAAAGGGATTTATCAAGTTGCCCTTTGCGCTGCCTCCGGTGCCGGGCGAGACGTTTGGAATCGTGCGGACTCAGCTGAATCCGGCGCAGCTCGTGAGGATGGGCGTGGGGGTGGAGCCGGGCTGGAATGGGACCGTGGAGGCCGACGTTCTGGTGGGACAGGATG
>DASYCD010000500.1:0-16252 GCA_036500405.1 Bryobacteraceae bacterium | reverse complement strand
TTTAACTGGAAGCGATCGGCGAGAAGATTCCGAAGCATTTGATTCAACTGATCGAGGTTCGGATTGCCGGCAGCCGCTGGCTTTCCGTTAATGTCGTACCGTTCCGAGTCAATCCAGCCTTTGGCGCCGACGATCTGAGACACGTGCAAATTGTAAGCCTCCTGGATCAGATTCACTAACGTTCGATTCAGGATCTCCACCTGCCCCGGACGCACCCGGTACGGCTGATTCTGAGCGTCAGGCGGCGCGGGTTTGATGGTCGCGACTTCGTAGACGAGACGCGCGTTTTCCGCCATGGCCGCAGGCGGAGGCGGCGCGTCCGGAATCGCCCAGGCCGTGGCTGGCGTGGCGCGGACAAGATTCAACGGCAGCGAATTCGGCCCCTGCATCATGGCGCCAGCGATCGAATTTCCATCACTGTTTTCTTTGCCTTCGTAGCTAAGACGCCCGGCCACGAACGTAATCTTCAGGGTGGATCCTTCGAGCGCCGCGGAAGTCGCGGGAGTCGGGCGAGGGTTTGGCGCATCGATGTTATAAAGCGTAGCGCTCAGATTCCCGTTGTCCCGCGCAATTTTGATCACCATGCGAATATCCCGTCCATTCGCCGCCGCAGTTCCTTGCCAGGTCCCCGCAATGTCCTGAGCAAAGAGCACGCTAAGCGATGCCATCCACACGATGAGTAGCTTCATTGGGTTCAGATTAGCGAATGTACTTGTCAATGTAAAGTACTTTTTTAAAACAATCTTTACCACTGAGCCGCTATACTGAGCTATTCCCTTCACTCCGATGGCAACCATGGACGTCAACCAGATCCGGCAGATTCTGCCGCATCGCTACCCTTTCCTGCTGGTAGATCGCATTATTGAGATGGATGACGAACACGTCGTCGGCATCAAGAACGTGACGGTCAACGAGCCGTTTTTTCAGGGTCACTTCCCGGATATTCCGGTCATGCCCGGCGTCCTGATCGTCGAAGCCATGGCGCAGACCGCGGGCGTTCAGGTGCTGAGCACCATCCCGGACCGCGACAAAAAACTGGTCTTCCTCGTCTCCGTCGACTCGGCGCGCTTCCGCAAACCGGTCGTGCCCGGCGATCAGCTTCGCATCGAGATGAAGGTCATCCGCCGCAAAGGCACGGTCGCCAAGATGGCCGGCCACGCCACGGTCAACGGCGTCCTCGTGGCGGAAGCCGAAGTCATGTGCAAGCTGGAAGACAAAGTCGAGGAGACCCCGGCTTAAATGCCGGTGCATCCCACAGCGATCGTCGATCCCGCGGCGCGCATCCATCCCGACGCTGAAATCGGCCCGTACTGCGTCATCGGGGCGGAAGTGGAAATCGGAGCGCGCACCAGCCTGCTGGCCCACATGTACGTGGAAGGCCCGACGGTCATCGGCGAAGACAATGTTTTCTACCCGTACGCGTCGATCGGCGCGGCGTCGCAGGACCTCAAGTATCGCGGCGAGCGCGCCTTCACTCGCATCGGCAATCGCAATACGATTCGCGAATTCGTCTCGATCCACCGGGGTACCGTCGGCGGCGGTCTCTACACAACGATCGGCGACGATTGCCTCCTGATGACCTATTCGCACATCGCACATGATTGCAGCATCGGCAATCACGTGATCGTCGGCAACAGCGTCGGGCTCTCCGGACACGTGACGATCGAAGACTGGGCGGACGTCGCGCCGTACAGCGGTATACACCAGTTCTGCCGCATCGGGCAGCACGCGTTCGTCGGGCCCTACAGCGTCATCAAGCAGGACGTGATGCCGTATTCCCTCACCACGCACCAGCCTGAAGTACAGGTGTTCGGCGCCAATGCCATCGGACTTTCGCGGCGCGGCTTCGAGAAGTCCGCCATCGAAGGACTCCAGACCGCCTTCCGCATGCTGACGCGCGCGGGCCTGAATACATCGCAGGCAGTAGAGCGGATCAAAGAGGAAGTGCCTCCCTCAGCCGAGCTTCAGGTGCTCCTCGACTTCATCGCTTCCTCCGAGCGCGGCGTGATCAAAGGATGAAGTACGGAATCATCGCGGGGAACGGCCGCTTCCCCATCCTCGCGCTGGAAACGGCCCGCAAGCAGGGCGATGAAGCCGTCGCGATTGCCATCAAAGAAGAAGCCTCACCGGAAGTGGAAAGCGTGGCCGCGCGCTGTCACTGGGTTTCGCTCGGCCAGTTGGGCCGTCTGATCGATATCTGCCAAGAAGAAGGCATCACGCAGATCATGATGGCCGGCCAGGTGAAGCACGCGAAGATTTTTTCGTCTATCCGGCCCGATTGGAAACTCGCAAAAGTGCTGGCGGCGCTTTCGTTCCAGAACACCGATTCCCTGATCGGCGCAATCCAGAAGGTTCTACTCGATGAAGGTATCTCCCTCGTCGATTCCACTCTGCTGTTGAAGCCGCTGCTCGCGGAGATGGGGCCCATCACGAAACGAAAATTCACGTCGGACGAGCAGCGCGATGTCGATTACGGCCGCAAGATCGCGCACGCGCTCGCGAGCCTCGATCTGGGTCAGAGCGTTGCCATCGCGGAACGCGCCTGTGTGGCGCTCGAAGCCATGGAAGGCACCGATGCCATGGTTCGCCGCGCCGCTAGCCTCGTAGAAGGGAAGCGGCTCTCGCTCGTGAAAGCCTCCGCGCGCCGCCGGCATTTGTTGTTTGACGTACCCACTATTGGGCCGAAGACAATCGATGTCATGATCGAAACGAACACCACCGCGCTGGCCGTGGACGCCGGGCGCACGCTGCTGCTCGACCGCGACGAACTCATCGCGAAAGCCAACGACGCCAAGATCGCGATCGTCGGCATGGAGACTCTCGGATGAACGAAAAGCCGCGGATCGCCGTCATCGGCGCGGGCGCCTTCGGAAAAAATCACGTGCGCGTGGTTTCGGAAAGCGCGCGCGCGCAACTCACTCATGTCGTCGATCCAAACCTGAAGCGGGCCCGCGAACAGGCGGAGGGCCACCACGCCGCCGCCGTCTCATCGGTAGATGAAATCATCGGTCAGGTGGATGCCGCCATCATCGCCGCGCCAACTTCGGAACACGCCAATATCGGCTGCCGCCTTCTCGAAGCCGGAATCGATGTCCTGGTCGAAAAGCCCATCGCCGCCACTGTCGCCGAGGCCGATCGTCTGGTGGAAACCGCCGAGCGCCACAACCGTATTCTCCAGGTCGGTCATCTCGAACGCTTCAATCCGGCGGTCGTCGAACTCGAGCGCATCGTCACGGTCCCGCTTTTCTTCGAAATCCACCGCATGAGCGTCTTCACACTCCGCAGCCTGGATGTGGACGTGGTGCTCGACCTGATGATCCACGATCTCGATATCGTCCTCGCCCTCGCGCGCGGCGAACTGGTCGACATAAGGGCCGCCGGCATCTCCATCCTTTCCCCGAAAGTCGATATCGCGAACGTCCGCCTCGAATTCTCAGACGGCTGCGTCGCGAATTTGACCGCCAGCCGCGTCTCGACCGAAAAGATCCGCAAGGTGCGCGTTTTCCAGCCCGGCCAGTACATTTCGCTCGATTACGCCAAACAATCCGCCGCCGTCTGCACCGTGGGCGGCGATGCCGGTCTGGCGTTCGACCAGCTTCCCGTCGAGACCGGCGAGCCGCTGAAGCTTCAGTTCGACGCGTTTCTCGACGCCGTCACCACCCGTGACCCACCGAAACTAAACGGCGCCGTGGCGCGTCGCTCGCTGCAGGTGGCCATGGCTGTACTTGATAAGATTGAGCAGCATACGGGGCTGGTGCAAAATACGCTGGCTCAATCCGGATGGAAACCATAGAGCCATCTGGTTCCGCCTTTAGGGATACGGAACACGAACCCAATTTCCTCCTGGTCCGCGATACGAGCGGCGACTGGCCGCGCTGGAAGCGGGCGGCGCTCGGCTCGGTCGTCTTCCATTTGGTGGGCATCACAGCTTTATTCCTAATCAAAGCCGAGTCCTACCAGCCACCTCCCCCGGAACGCATCGAGCCGCAGCATATCGTTCATTTATTTATTCCGAAGGATCTGACCCAGAAGGCGCCGAACAAGGGCCCGGTCTCTAAGCTCATCCTCTCGCAAAATTCCGCTCCCGCTCCGAAACTGCCGCCGGCTCCCGCGCCCAAAATCGCGAAGCAGGCCCCGCCGCTTCCGCCCGCGTCTCCGCCGTCTCAGCCGAAACCAACCATCATCCAGCCGCCGGTTTCGCCGGAGCCCAATCCGGGCGAGATCGCCCGTAACCAGCCTGCAGGGGGAACTCTGCCGCCGGTTACACTGCCGAAACCGGAAGCCCCGAAGATCGTGATTGACGACGCGCCGTCGTTGCATCCGGCGCCGCGAATTGGCAACTTCAATCGGCCGCCGAACCCGAGTGAAGATGCTATTCGCAATATGCGAAGCGGTGGCGCCCCCATCGGAAGCCGGTCGGGTGAATCCGATTTGACCACAGCCGGCGGGGTCCACATTCCTCCCTCCGTCGCGCGTGCTTCCAGTCCTCAGTTAAAGAGCGATCCGATGGGCGTGGACTTCTCCGCTTATCTGCAGCAGGTATTGACCGCCGTGAAGTTGAACTGGTCCGCCGTATTCCCCACGGCGGCGCGGCTGGGGCAACGCGGCATTGTCTCGATCGAGTTCGCGATCGCGAAAGACGGTTCGGTGACTAAGATTGTGTTCGAATCGCAATCGGGCGCCAGGGTGCTTGATAACGCTTCCGTCGCCGCGATCAGCGCCTCCAATCCGCTGCCGCCGCTGCCGAAAGATTTCAAGGGCGACCGGATCGTGCTGCAGATGTCGTTCATGTACAACATCCCCCGCCAGTGACGGCCTCACTTAGCCGGGGCCTTTCTCATCCCCGCCACCACCTGCGCATGGTTCAGCGCGGAAACCAGCGATACGCCCCCCGCCACGTTCCCGACTAATGTCGGCACAATATAACCGGTCATCACCGAGGCCCAGGTTCTCTCTCCCGCCATCACCATATAAAGAACCTCGACCGCTCCAGCCACAATATGCGTCAGCCCACCCAACCCGACCACGTATGTCAACGTCACGATGATGGTGAAACGCCCCGAATCGGTCGCTGCATTCATCCACACTACGCTTGCGATCAGCCAGCCCGCGAAGATCCCGCGTAATATCGCATTCCCAAACGAGACGTTCACGGCATCCCGGCCGAGAGCCACAAGCGCCGACTGCACCTCCGGATGCAGCACCTGCGAACGCGCAATCACCCACGCGAAGATGTGCGCCCCGCAGAGATTCGTCACGAGCACGATCGCCCACAGCCGCAGCACCGAAAGAAACGTCGTCCAGTTGCGGCGCGCCAGCAGCGGAATAATCGCCGTCAGAGTGTTTTCCGTGAATAACTGCTGCCGGCCAATGATGACCATGAGAAATCCCAGCGGATATCCCAAATTCACAATCAACGGCCGCCACTCCCTGTCCGGCAGGTGAGAGCGGAGAAGTCCCTCCGCAACAAACGAGAATCCCATCAGCAGACCTGCGGCGAGACCGGACCACGCCAGCGCCGATGCTGAGCGCTGAAGTTCCTCGTCCCCATCTTTGCGAATCGCCTCATGGACGACGATCGCACTGACCGAGGTCCTCTGCTCGGCCTCCTCGTTCTGTTTTTCAGTCAGGGGCGGAACGTTCTCGGCCTCCTGAACTGGTTTACCCTCGGGATCGAGCAGCATGCAGGTCCCACTCCAGCAGCATTCAATCGGCCAGAGTGCCGAAACTACCGAATTTGCTAGTGTAGAAGTATGGACAAGCGACTCGCGAAACGTCACAAGCGTCAGGTGGCCCGCGCCAAAGCCAACGCCAAAACGTCGGAGCCGGACCTCAGAACACCCGAACAGATTGAAGCCGATCGCCAGGCCAGCCAGGCGGGCGGAAGCATGACGGGTCAATCGAAGCTTTCGACCCCGGCGCGCCCTATCCGGCATAATGCAGCCGTTCAGCAGGGCAGCGCCGCGCGAACCGCTACTTAGCTTTCCCCTGTTTCCATCACGATCTGACGAAGTTCGTCGGGCGGCGTCTTCGCGCTGACGGGTTTGCCGACGTGTACCGTCACGCGTGTCCGGAACCAGCCGTTCCAGGATCGAAACGCCTCGCCGCCTTTGCGGCTGAGCGGATGTCCCCACATGCCTTCGATGTAGATCGGAATGATGGGGCAATCGACGCCGCGAAGAATGCGTTCATAGCCGCGTTCGAACGGCGCCACCTCGCCATCCCGCGTGATCTGGCCTTCGGGGAAGATGCCGACCAGTTTTCCGTTCTTCAGCTCGTTGTTCGCGGCATGCAGAGCCCGGATTGCGACTTTCGGCGTACCGTTGTCGATCGGAATCGCCATCAGCACATCGAAAAACGGCTTCGCGAAGCGCGTCTCATAGAGTGGTTTCCAGATCAGAAACCGGATGAAGCGCCTCGTCGCGTAACCCGCCAGCACAGCGTCCGCGTATGAGACGTGATTCGCCACCACGAGCGCCGGTCCGGATCGCGGAATGTTTTCGCCGCCTACGACGCGCATGCGGAAAAATAAGTGGACCAGATGAGTGAGGATAAACCGCATCACGAACGCCGGCATGATGCGCACAGTGGCCACGGCTCCGATCAGCATCGCCACCGCGAGCGCCGCGAAAATCCCGCGTGGCGTCCAGTGCAGCACGTCGTGTGTCAGATCGAGCAGAACGTACGCCACCATCATGGCGACGCTGTTCATCAGGTTGTTGACCGCGATCATGCGACCCTTTTCGTCGGCCGCCGGTTCCTCCTGTAGATAGGCGTTCAGGGGCACCGCCATGAATCCGCCGCCGAATCCAACAAGCGCAAGGGCCACGAGCGCGGTGGAGTAATTCGTGGTCATCGCAACCACCGCGGTGAATACGCCCATAATGAGCGATCCAGCTGGAACCAGTCCCAGCTCTATATGGCTACCGGAAATCTTCCCGGCCATAAGGCTGCCAACGCCGATTCCAATAGCCAGCGCCGTGAACAGAAGCCCCGCCGCCGCTTCCTTCACATGCAGGATTTCGCTTGCCTCCAGCACCAGCGCGAGTTGAAACAGCGCCCCCACAAACCAGAACCACGAAATGCCCAGCAAAGTGAGCGTCAGCGGACGCCGCCCCTTCAACTCCCGAATTCCCACGGCGATCTCGCCGAACGGGTTCCAGCGGAATTTTCCGACCCGCCCCGCCGGCGGCACCCTGGGGATGTGCAGGCAAAGCAGTGTCCCCAAAATCGCGAACCCCAGCATGACGAGCCCCAGCGTCAGCGGTTGGCTCTTCCAATGTTCGAACAGCGCCGAACCGAAGCTGGTTCCCACCACGATCGCGACGAACGTCGTCAGTTCCAATAGCCCGTTCGCGCGCGAGATCTGCGTTTCGCCGACGGCCTCCGGCAGAATCCCATACTTGGCGGGACTGAAGAATGTGGCCTGCGTCGCCAGCAAAAAAAGCACCACCAGCAGCAGACTGATGCTGTTCGCCACCAGCGCCGCGATCCCCATCGCCATCGTGACGATTTCGAGCGCCTTGGTGATCTGCAGAACCCGCGTCTTCGAATACCGGTCGGCCAGTTGCCCCGCATAACCGGAAAACAGGATGTAGGGCAGGATGAAAACCGCTCCGGAAAGCGCCAGATAACGCCCGCTTGCAGCGCTGTCCACCGCGATTTCCACCGCGGTAAACGATACGATCATCTTGTAAACGTTGTCGTTAAAGGCGCCCAGAAACTGCGCCCAAAGAAAGCCCTCGAAGCGCGAATCGGCGAGCAGCGATCGGTATCCGCTATTGCGTCCCGTAGAACTCATTCAGGCACCATCATCGCGCAGTGTCCGCAACGGTACACTGACTTATTCACCCAAGGTCATGTCTGAAACATCCGAGCTCAAGCGCACGCCGCTGAACGAAGTGCATCGCCAGTGCAATGCGCGCATGGTCGATTTCGGCGGCTGGGATATGCCGGTGCAATACAGCGGCATTGTGGAAGAACATCTGGCTGTTCGCAATGCAGTTGGCCTGTTCGACGTCAGCCACATGGGTGAAATCGAAATCCGTGGGCCGGAAGCACTGAAGCTGGTCGATTACGTGAGCACGAACGCCGCCTCGCGCCTCGCCGCCGGCCAGGTGCAGTATGCAGGTCTGCTCTACGATCACGGCGGTTTCGTGGATGACATTCTGGTTCACAAAGTCGCCGACGATTCTTACTTCCTCTGCGTGAACGCCTCGAATCAGGACAAAGACTTCGCCCACATCCGCGACCTGAACAA
This sequence comes from Bryobacteraceae bacterium, assembly GCA_036500405.1. Classification (GTDB taxonomy): domain Bacteria; phylum Acidobacteriota; class Terriglobia; order Bryobacterales; family Bryobacteraceae; genus BOG-234. Next base: position 7,992 of record DASYCD010000500.1, on the reverse strand, counting down.
GTTCGATTGCGAAGTGGACTTCGCAAGTCCGCGTTATGCGCAGCTTGCGATCCAGGGTCCGAAAGCGCTGAGCGTTGCATCGAAGCTGACGAAGTCCGATCTCGCCGCCATCCGCTACTACTGGTTCGTCGATGGCGAATTCGCCGGTGTTCCCGCCCGCATCGCTCGCACGGGCTATACGGGCGAAGACGGATTCGAAGTCTACGTCGCGCCCGAGCACTCCTGCGCCGTTTGGCACGCCATCATGGACGCCGGCGCCGACGCCGGAATCCGCCGCTGCGGTTTGGGCGCGCGCAATACTCTGCGCCTCGAAGCCGCCATGTCGCTCTACGGCCACGAAATTGGCGCCTCCATCACGCCGTTCGACGCGGGCCTCTCCTGGATTGTGAAAATGGATAAAGGCGAGTTCGTCGGCCGCGAAGCACTCGCCGCTCAGAAGGAAAAAGGGATCACGCGAAAGCTCGTGGGATTCGAAATGCGGGGCAGGGGAATCGCTCGCGACGGTTATGAAGTACTGATCGATGAAAAACCGGCCGGCTGGGTGACCAGCGGCTCCCCGGCGCCCTACCTGAACAAGAACATCGGTCTGGCCATGCTGCCCGCCAGCCGCGCAACCGTGGGTGAGAAAATCGGGATTCTGATCCGCAACCAGCCCGTCGACGCCGAAATCGTGCCGGCGCCCTTTTATAAGAGGTCAAAATGAACTATCCGGAAAACTATCGCTACACGAAGGAGCACGAGTGGGTTTCGCTCGCAGGCGGTGTGGCCACTGTGGGAATCACCTTCCATGCGCAGGAAGAACTGGGCGACATCGTTTACGTCGATCTGCCCAAGGCGGGCGCGGCCGTCGAAAAGGGCAAAACGTTCGGCTCCGTTGAGTCGGTGAAAGCCGTCTCCGATATCTACGCGCCGGTTTCGGGCGAAGTGACGGAAGCGAATGAGTTGCTGGCGTCGAGCCCGGAGAAGCTGAACGAAGATCCGCACAGCGCGGCGTGGCTGATTCGCGTCAAGGTTTCGGGCGACGACGAATTTAAGCAACTTATGTCGGCTTCGGATTATCAAACATATGTGGGGGCGGAAAGCTAAGTTTGCGATACCTGCCGAAGTCAGACTCAGAGCGTCAGGAAATGCTCGCGGCATGCGGGCTCAGTTCTGTTGAGGAATTATTCAATCAGGTCCCCTCGTCCACGCGCATCGATCACATGCTGCGCATCGCGCCGGGGCTCTCCGAATACGAGATCGCGGACGCGTTCCGCGATCTGGGTGCGAAAAACGCCAACGGTTACGCCAGCTTTCTCGGGGCCGGTGTCTATAACCACTACCGCCCGGTTATCGTGGATACCGTCGTCTCGCGCGGCGAATTTCTGACTTCTTATACGCCGTATCAATCCGAAATCTCGCAGGGCACGCTGGTTTCAATCTTCGAATTCCAGACCATGATCTGCCAGCTCACCGGCATGGACGTGGCGAATGCGTCGATGTATGACGGTTCGAGCGCGGTTCCCGAAGCCGCCATGATGTCGGTGCGCGTGACCAGGCGCCCGCGAATTCTGGTGGCGCGGTCGGTGCATCCGGAATACCGCGAAGTGCTGCGAACCTACGCCAAAGATCAGGCCCTGCCCGTCGAAGAGGTCGGCTATGACGCTGAAACCGGGCAACTGGATCTGGCGGATCTCGATGCGAAGCTCAACAGCGAGACCGCGTGCATCATTATCCAGTCGCCGAATTTCTTCGGCGTGATCGAAGATTCGAAAGCAATCGCCGAACGCGCACACGCGAATGGTTCGCTGCTGGTTTTCACTTTCGCGGAAGCGGTTTCGCTCGGCATTCTGGAGCCGCCGCACGAAGCCGATATCGTCGCTGGTGAATTGCAGTCGTTCGCGATTTCGCCTTCCTACGGCGGACCGTTCGTCGGCATCATTGCTTCCAAAGAGAAGTACATCCGGCAACTCCCCGGCCGTCTGGTCGGCGAGACGAAAGACACGCACGGCAATCAGGCGTTCTGCCTGACGCTGGCGACCCGCGAGCAGCATATTCGCCGCGAAAAGGCGACTTCGAACATCTGTACGAATCAGGCGCTGATCGCGCTGATGGCGACGGTGTTCATGGAGCTCTACGGCAAGCAGGGACTCCGCGAACTCGCCATCCAGAATCTCTCGAAAGCGAAATATCTGGCAGGCAAGCTCCAGCGCCGCTTCTCAGGGCCGTCGTTCAATGAATTCGTTGCCATTGCGAAAGATCCCGAAGATGTAAACCGCCGCCTGCTGGATCGCAAGATCATTGGCGGACTGGCGCTCGCGAGATTCTATCCGGAGCTCGCCGGAACCATGCTCCTTTGCGCCACTGAAATGACGAAACGCGCCGATATGGATACGCTCGCGGAGGCCTTCAGCGCATGATACCCACGAAAGTCCGCAGCCATCTCACGCAGAATGAAGACCTGATCTTCGAACGCAGCTCTCCGGGCAAGAAGGGCTATCAGCTTCCGGCGCTCGATGTCCCCGAAGTGGATCCCGCCGAAGCCCTCGGAGGGGCTAACGTGCGCTCCACGATCGAAGATTTTCCGGAAGTGAGCGAGGTCGAAGTGCTCCGCCACTTCACGCGCCTTTCCACGTGGAATTACGCGATCGATCTCGGCATGTACCCCCTCGGGTCATGCACGATGAAGTACAACCCGCGCATCAACGAATCCGTGGCGCGTATTGAAGGACTGGCGTGGGCGCATCCTTACCAGCCCGAATCGCTCTCACAAGGTGTGATGGAAGTCATTGCGCGCCTCGAAGAAGCGCTGCTCGAAATCACCGGTCTCGACGCCATCACGCTCCAGCCCGCGGCAGGTGCCCACGGCGAACTCACCGGCATTCTGCTGGTGCGCGCGCTGCTCGAAGCGCAGGGCAATCCCCGAAAGCGCATCCTCACGCCGGATTCCGCCCACGGCACGAATCCCGCAACGGCAGGCATCGCCGGCTACGAAGTCCAGAACATCCATTCGACCGATCAGGGCATGATCGATCTCGAAGAGCTGGCCCGCATCGTGGATGACGACGTTGCCGCCCTCATGGTGACCAACCCGAGCACGCTGGGCGTGTTCGAGGATAACATTATGAAGGTCGCGGATATCCTTCATTCTAAAGGCGCTATGGTTTACATGGACGGCGCTAATATGAATGCGCTGGTCGGCATCGCGCGCCCCGGCGATTTCGGCATCGACGTGATGCATCTGAATCTGCACAAGACCTTTTCCACGCCCCACGGCGGCGGCGGTCCTGGCAGCGGTCCGGTAGCAGTCAAGAAACATCTCGAACCGTTCCTCCCCGTTCCGCGCCTCGCGCGTAAGGGCGACCTCTGGACTTGGGACTACGACCGCCCGCAGTCTATCGGCCGCGTCCGCGCTTTCTACGGCAACTTCGGCGTGCTGGTCCGCGCCTTGGCTTACATCTACGCCCACGGCGGTCCCGGCCTCCGCAACGCCACCGTGGACGCCGTCCTGAACGCGAACTACCTGCGCCATAAGCTGCGGCCGTATTACGACCTGCCGTACGACCGGCCGAACATGCACGAAGTCGTGTTCAGCCACGATCGCCAGTCGGAGAAAGGCGTCCGCACCGGCGAAATCGCCAAGCGACTGATCGATTACGGCTTCCACCCGTACACCGTCAGCTTCCCGCTGATCGTCCACGGCGCACTGATGATCGAGCCTACCGAAACCGAATCGAAGCGCGAACTCGATCAGTTCGTGGAAGCGATGATCGCCATCGCGAAAGAAGTCGAAACCGAACCTGAGACCGTTCTCAAAGCGCCGCACATGACCCGCACCACCAAGGTCGATGAAGTCGGCGCCGCGCGCAAACCAATCGTCCGCTGGCGTCCGGCGTCATAACAAAGCCATGAGCACGATTCGAATCGCGCTTGCCAATCTTCCGATCCCGGCAACGCGCGACGAATCGGTCTCGCTCGCGGAAAATGCAATCGAGGAAGCTGCGCAAAAGCGAGCTGATATCCTCTGCTTCCCCGAGTGCTACGTCCCGGGCTATCGCACGCCTTCACATCAAATGGCGCCGCCCGATGACGCCTTCCTCCAGCAAGCCTGGTCGCGTCTGGCGACCAGGGCAGGACGCCACAACATCGCCGTCATCGTCGGCACCGAGCGCTTCGATGGCGACGAACTGCGCATCACGGTTCTCGTCATCAATCGCGACGGTTCCATCGCCGGTTTCCAGGACAAAGTGCAACTCGATCCCAGCGAAGAAGGATTGTTCTCGCCTGGCTCCGGCCGGAGCATCTTCCATTCCGGCCCACTGACGTTCGGCATCGCCATCTGCCATGAAGGCTGGCGCTACCCGGAAACTGTCCGCTGGGCCGTCCGGCAGGGCGCGCAGATCGTTTTCCATCCTCACTTTCACGAACCGGAACCAGGAGGCTATCGCCCCGCCACATTCGCCGATCCGGCCAACACTTTCCACGAGAAAGCCGCTCTCTGCCGCGCCGCCGAAAATACCTGCTTCTTCGCTACCGTGAACTGCGCCATCGAAGACTCGCCAACCACCTCCGCGATCGTTCGTCCGGACGGCACACTCCTCAGCTGTCAACCCTATGGCGAGCCCGGCCTGCTGATCGCGGATCTCGATCTCCGCGAAGCAACCGGTCTCCTTGCATCCCGCTATCGTCTAGCCTAATCTGACTGTGGATTGAAAAGAGCGTCCACTCTCGCGATCATCGCCATCGCCGCCATCCTGTCCGTTTCGTTCACGCTCTACGCCGGGCGCCGAAACCCGTCCGTTCTGCTGATATCACTCTTCGCCATCTGGGTGCTCGCGCCATTCGCAGGCATGCTCCTGACGCACAGGCTGGGCGGTCTCAATCTGACCATTGCGGCAGTCTCGACGGCCCTCTACGGCTACATCGCGCTCGGCCCACCGAGACAGAGAACGGCATCCACGTTCCTCATTGTTCCGCTCGCATCCTGGCTGCTGATGGCCGCGATCGCCGTGATCGAAAAACGCTCCAAACGAACCTGAGCGCGGAACCTAATACAATCAATTCCATGCTTCGGGCCGCTCTGCTTCTGTTCCTGACAGCCGCATCCGCCCTGTGCCAGGATTTCTCGCTCTCCAACCTCCAGGGCCGCTGGACCGGCACACTCAATCAGGGCATCCTGAACCTCCGCGTCGCCATCCAGTTCGATCGCAATGGCGCAGGCAAACTCCAGGTCCCCGATCAGCAAACGCCCACCATCACGGTTACCGCCGCGAAGGTCGAGGGCTATCGCATCGCTTTCCGCGTCGATTCCGTGGGCGCGTACTTCGAAGGCATCGTCATGAGTGATGGCAACCGGCTCGAAGGCGAATGGCATCAGGGCGCCACGCTGCCATTCGTGCTCGTTCGCGATGGCATCACGACAACGCTGCGCCGCCCGCAGACGCCGCAACCGCCCTTTCCCTACACCGAGCAGAACGTCAAATTCGCCAGTCTCGCCCGCGGCATCTTTCTCGATGCCACGCTGACCGTCCCGCCCGGCGCAGGGCCATTCCCCGCGGTCTATCTGATCACAGGCTCTGGTCCGCAGGATCGCGACGAAACCAACCTCGGCCACAAGCCATTCCGCGTCATCGCCGACTACCTCGCGCGCCGCGGCGTCGTCGTGTTGCGCGCCGACGATCGCGGCGCCGGAAAATCCAACGGCGATTTCAGCACGGCGACCACCCGCGATTTCGCCGACGATGCGGCGGGCGCGGTCCAATTCCTGAAATCGCGCGAATTCGTCAACCGCATCGGCCTGATCGGCCACAGCGAAGGCGGCATCATCGCCCCCATGGTCGCAAGCGATCCCGCCCTCGGCGCCAAAGACGTGGATTTTCTCGTGCTCCTCGCGGCGCCCGGAGTACCCGGCGATCAGGTCATCATCGAGCAGCAGATTCTGGTCAGCCGCGCCATGGGCGTGCCCGAAATGCTCATCGAACGCAATCGCGCCCAGGAGCAGAAACTTCTCTCGATCGCGCGTTCGGAAGAAGATCCCGGCCTCGCCCGATCGAAAATGCGCGCCGCTCTCGGAGACTTCGGCAACAATCCCCTGAACCTGCTCAATCTCCGCCTGGACGAAGCCACCAGCCCCTGGTTCCGTTTCCTGATCAACTACGATCCAGGTCCGGCTCTGCGCGCCCTGAAACAGCCGGTGCTGGCGCTGAACGGCTCGCTCGATGTCCAGGTGCCACCGGCGCAAAACCTTCCCGCCATCACGTGGGAACTCGAAACGGGTTCGAATCGCGATTACGAAGTGGTCAAGCTCGCCAGCCTGAATCACTTCTTCCAGACCGCCCAAACGGGATCGCCGGCGGAATACGGTCAGATTGAAGAAACGATTTCGCCCGTCGTGCTCAATTTGATCGGCGAATGGATCGCGCGCCACGCAACCGCGGTGGAGCGCAAGCCGGTACTCGGCGGTTCAGTCCGGCCGCGCGCAAAGTAACGGCTCTACCGCTGGATATCCAGCCGGGCCATGACTTTTTCGATCGTGCTGACCAGCCGTTCCACATGCGCCTCGGTGTGAGCCGCTGTGCACGAAATCCGCAGCAGGTTTTGCGACGCCGCCGGACGAAGGATCGGATTGATGTAAATCCCTTCCTCGAGCAGCATCTTGCTCAGCATGCAGAGTTCGGCATCGCTGTTGAACACTACCGGCACGATGGCCGTTTCGCCATCGAGCAGCGTAAACCCTCGCGCCTTCAATTCGCCCCGCAGCAGATTGGCGATCCGCAGCAGATGCGCGCGCCGTTCGGGTTCGGTCTGGATAATGCGCAGCGCAGCCCCGGCGGCAGCCACCGAAGAAGCCGGTAAACTGGCCGAGAAAACAAACGCCCGCGCCGTGTGCTTCAGGAAATCGATCACGGTCTTTTCGCCGGCGATGAATCCACCGACTGACGCCAGCGATTTGCTGAACGTCCCCATGATCAGATCCACATCGTCCAGCACGCCGAGATGTTCCGCCGCGCCCGCGCCGGTTTCACCCAGCACGCCGATGCCGTGCGCTTCGTCCACAAAAATGCGAGCCCCGGACTGCTTCGCAATCTGAGTCAGGCCGCGCAACTCCGCAATATCGCCTTCCATGCTGAAGACGCCTTCGGAAACCACCAGCACCCGCTCGTTCCACTTGCAGTTTTCCAGGCACCGCTCGAAGTGGTCGAGATCGTTATGCCGGAACCGCACCATCCGGGCATCGGAGCGCAGCGCTCCCTCCACCAGGCTGGCGTGCAGGTTGTGATCGCAGATCAGCGTATCGCCCTTGTCGGTCAGGGCGGAAAGCGTGGCGTAGTTGGCCTGGAAACCGGTGCCGAAAATGATCGCGGAGTCCTTGCGCACGAACTTCGCCAGCTCGGCTTCCAGCTCCACGTGGATGTCGAGCGTTCCATTGAGCAGCCGCGATCCGCTGCAGCCGCTGCCGTAACGCAGGGCCGCATTCGCCGCGGCTTCCATCACTTCCGGATGCCGTATCAGGTCCAGATAGTCATTGGACCCGAACATCAGAATCTTTTTGCCATTCCGGCGCACTTCGCCGGGTCCGCAGCCTTCGCGATCGCCGAAGGTCTCGAAGTACATGTAGAGTCCGGCGGCCTGCAGCTCGGACGGACGTGTGAAGGTGCGGCACTTCTCGAAGACGTCGTTACTTCCCGTCTTCGGAATCTCCGCGATGCGCGATGCGGTGAGGCGTGCAGTGGATGCGCTCATGCTGTTAGTCCCATTTGATATAAACGGTACGTCTTGGTCCGCTTCGCTCCCATCAGCTCCAGAGATCTTGTCATCAAAACGTTATCTTCCAGTATCCACGACATCTCGCATTCCTGGTTGTACCCCAGCTTCCTTGCGTTCCGCACCAGTTCCGCGTAAAAGCCCGCCGCCACGCCCGATCTCCGGTATTCCTCCACCACGCCCAGCGCAAGTACTCTGACGGCGCGGATCTTCCGTTGATAGTACAGGATCTTGATCAGACCCGTCGGA
>DASYCD010000499.1:0-21005 GCA_036500405.1 Bryobacteraceae bacterium | reverse complement strand
AAGCCAGATCGATGGCATGAAGCTCCACTCGAAGTGCGCCGTCCGACGTCCAGTATGTCCCGGTCACGGCGAACCGGTACCCATAATCGGCCGACATCCGCTTCAGCGCCACGGAATCGATGCCTGCCGATGTGTTGATCTTCAATCCGCCCAATCGCCTCGATATATCCGCACGACGCAGCACGTGCAGTTTGCCGCTTGTCTGAAGCTGATCCATCAACGTTTCCTGGAGAGCGGCGCCGAGCCACGTCCCTTCCGAACTCCCGCATGAGTCCTGCAGCGCCATCACAGCAATCGCATCCTGAGTGTTCGCCCGCCTTCGCAAAGGCAAGGCCACGGCGATCAGGATTGCAAGCAGCAGGCTGCTCACTGCTATAGTTCGGAGCGGCTTTCCCCGGGGTCGAAACTTCACAGGGAGTTGTTCCCGGTACACGGCCGTGGCTTCCGCAACCTGCTCGACTGCCTGCTGCCGGAGAACCGGCACATTAAACCGATATCCCACCTTCCATGTTGTTGTCACGGGATCGGCGTCACCGAAACCAGGCCGAAGAACCCTGCGGATCTCCGCAACGTACTTTGTAATATTGCTTTCGTGGACGAACGCGCCACCCCAGACGGTCTCGATAAGATCGTCCTTTGTCACCAGACCGCCATCTCTGCTCACGAGGAGATGCAGGACGGCTAAAGCGCGCGGCGTGATCGAAACCGGTCTCTCCTCGAACCAAAGCTCCCGTGGCGGAGAATCGAGTGGGTAGAGTCCGAACCGAAACGGAACGCAATTGCCGGGGTGATCGCCAGACAATAACCCGTTACCGACAGTTGGTTTGTTGTCCAGGGTCGACCGTATTAAACCATAGCACGAAAAGCAGCATCCGTTAACTATTGATAACTAAAGAGGGTTATGACGGTCCGCAAAAAGTCTTTATTTAGTCAGGACTTTTCTCGCGTTCTCCTGCATGATTAACTCCTGCACCTCAGCATGTAAACAGAGATTTACGGAGAAAGCCTACCTAAATGAATATCAAGACCATCTGTATGGGATTTGCGCTCCTGCTCGCTTCCCTTCCTGCCGCCAACGCGGACGTCATCTTCAACAACTGGAATCCGGACGCCTTTTTCGGCTGTAGCGAAACCGGACCCACGTGCGCCGCTTCGCCAAGCTTCACTCTGTCCCAAACTACCCTCATCACGAATGTAGATACCGCGTACTCCGCCTCATCCGAGGGGAGCGTGCCCCCCTCAACGGTCAGCATTTTCGACGCTTCCTCGACCCTCGTGGGATCGGCACTCTCCACGGATAACGGTGGCTTCTTCACGGGTAATTTCCAAACCGCTGCGTTCAGTCTCGTACTCACAAGCGGCACGTACACTGTAAGCGTCTCGGACAACCATTGGGCCTTCAACCCTGAGAGTGCATTTCAGGGGTTTGCCGCGGTAGACGGGACAGTCGTAACGCCTGAGCCCGCCACGTGGGGCATGATGATGGGAATTGGTTTATTCGGGCTCGAGGCCGCGCGGCGGCGTCGTAATCGGAAGGCCTGAAGCCTATCCTTGCGCTCGATCAGTAGTGGTGCGCGGCGACCGTCCGCGAAGACGGCGCCGCGCAGAACTCACCGATTGAATAAGACCGCAAAATCTTTTCCAATTGCCGGGCGGTGCAAACCGGCGAATCACCTTGCCGCAGTCGCAAATTCCTCGATCATTTTCTGATTAAACGCCGGAATATCATCCGGCTTGCGGCTTGTCACCACGCCGCGATCCACCACTACCTGGCTATCCTCCCACTGCCCGCCGGCATTCCGAATGTCTGTCTTCAGCGATGGCCACGAGGTGATTCGGCGGTCTTTCACCAGATTCGCTTCGACCAGCAGCCACGGCCCGTGGCAGATCGCCGCAATCGGCTTCCCCGCCGCAGCGAAATCCTGCGCCAGCTGTACCGCCTCCGGAATCGTGCGGAGCTTGTCCGGATTCGCCACGCCACCCGGCAGCAGCAACGCGTCATAATCCCGCGCCGCCGCCTTCTTTAACTCCCGATCCACCGGAAATTTGTCGCCCTTGTCGTGGTGGTTCATCCCCTGGACCTCTTTGCCGTCCGGTCCGATCAGATCTGTCTTCGCTCCAGCAGACTCCAGCGCTTTTCGCGGCTCCGTCATCTCCACCTGCTCGAAACCATCCGCCACGAGAATCGCGATTTTTCGCCCATCCAGTTTCTTATCCATGACTGGACGCAGTGCATCTCGCCGTCCAACGCAAGAAAACAACCGTCACTTCATCCCAAGCAGATATACGCAGGCCAGCCCGCATCCCACGCCCGACCACTGCCGCACCGTCAGCGTACTTTTATTCAGGATCAGATCGAAAAACGGCGCTTCCATCACAATAAGAATCGACACCAGCACCAGATACTTTCCCGTTTGTCCTTCCATGCGCGCGCGGAACGCGTAACGGTATGTCGCGAGGCCGTTCACGACGCCGGCCGATATCAACATCAGAAGCTTGCCGGGGACGGGAAGTGATCCTCCCTGCGCCCCTCCCTGCAGCAGCGCAATCACGATCGCGACGATTCCCGTCACCCCCAGAACAATCGCGCTGATCCAGGGCACGGACGCCTGCGAATACTTCCCGATAATCGGCCACCCGGCCATTCCCATCGCGATCAAAGCTGCCTCGAAAACTTCCTGCCACGCCATCGGTCCCGTTACCTCTGCCACAGAATAGCAACGCAGGAAAAAACCCGGAGCGGTGTTTCCACCGTCCCGGGCCTTTTATCCGCAACTTCGCTGATTTTATTTATAAGCGAGCCCGCTCGGCGCGGGTTCCGTGTCGCTGAGCGGCTGTCCAATGACGTCGCCGTTCACCACAAGTTCCACCCGCCTGTTCTGCTGGCGGCCCGCTGCCGTATCGTTCGTCGCCACCGGCCGCGTCTTGCCGTAGCCGTGCGCTTCAATGTTGTTCGATGCGATGCCGTTGGTCACCAGATACTCCAGCACCGAATCCGCCCGCCGTTCGGAAAGCTTCTGGTTATAGTCATCGCTCCCCGTGCTGTCCGTGTGGCCTTCCACCGTCAGATGCAGCGATGGATAGGCGAGCAGAATACCGGATACCTTCGCCAGCTTCTCCTTCGCGCCCGGCTTCAGCGTTGCCTGGTTGGTATCAAACAAAACATCGGACATATTGACGATGAGCCCGCGCGCCGTATCACGCGTCTGCAGGATCAGATTCAACTGGTCCTTCAGACGAGCGCGCAGCGTCTGCGCATCCTTTTCAGCCTGATCCTTCGAAGATTCCGCCGCGGCCTTCGCGGCCGCCAGTTTCTCCTGCTCGGCGAGCGCAGCGGCCTTCGCCGCTTCGGCATCAGCTTGCGCCTGCCTGGCGGCCGCCATCTGCGTTTCCGCCTCGCGCTTCTTCGCATCCGCCGCAGCGGCCTCAGCCTGCGCGCTCGCTCTCAGCCGGGATTCTTCTTCCGCCCGCTGCTGCGCCTCCGTAGCCTTCGCGGCTTCCGCCCGGGCCTGTGCGCGCGCATCGGATTCACGTTGCTTGAGTGCGCGTTGCGCTTCGTCCTGTTCTTTTTGAATGCTGATGCGGCGCGCGTCTTCCGCCATCTGCGTCGCTTCACGCGCGGCCGTTTCGAGCCGCTTCAGGTCCTTGCTTTTCGCAAAGCCTTCCGCGTTGATCATGTCGTTCGCCGCCTTCTGCATCGTGTCGGCGGCATACTTATCAGCGCCCTGCGCTTTGGCAATCGTAATCGCCAGCCGCGCTTCGCGCAACTGCAGCGGCAGAGCCGTATCGGCGGTCGCTTCCACCACGCCTGTCTGGCTGACGTTAGCCGAGTACGTTCCACGCTTGAGCAGTTCGTACTTCGCGTCCACGTCTTCCATCACGCCTGTCGTGTCCTTGCCCTGAACGTTCTCCATCACCACCACATCCGAAGGCTGGCTCACATTGAAATAGGGTTCAGCCGTCACAATCATGCCGAACGAAGCCAGATCAGTTGTCGCGTAGAGCTCGGCGTTCTTCTGGTCCGCGTTGCGCAGCGTTACTTCGCCGAGGCGTTCCGGCCGCCCTTCCGGCGTGATCGCCCACAACACCAGCGTCAGATACTCACGCCCGTATTGAAGGGGACTCGAAAGATGATCGAATTTCAGGTTGATTCGGGTAGCGCCGTCATTCGGAGTGACTTCGGCTTCCCCTCGCGCTTCCGGCATCAGCGCCGTGCCTCGAAACTCGATCTTCGTCTTCCCTTGCCGATGATGATAATTTACGGCGCGAATGGTTCGCGACGTAACTTCCACCTTGAAAATTGGAACATGGCCGTCGGCCGTTTCAGAGACATTCGTCTGAACCGGACTCGGCGCCTGCGCGTAAATGGCTGCCGCTGCGGCCACTATCGATAAGGTCAATTTGACTGCTCTCATCTGCTACCTCTCCTGCGGGGAAATAATGCATGTACCGTGCCATACGAAAATCGACCGGCCGTTTCTTATATTGGTGCGAATTAATGCGATTGTGTCCGCCACGAAGGCGCGATGGGAAAAATGTTCCACCGGCGGGGCATTTTGTTGCCATAGTGAGCTTCGGTACCTCATGCCGGTGCGGCAAAAAGGTTTCGCGTGCCTGCAACTATTGCTTTTCAATGGGTTGGCGGCCCTTTAATTGGCGCATATTTTTGATTGGCACGGCGCGTGCACCACCACCGCGCATGCCGCGCTTCCTGCGGCAATGGAGACCGGATGCAGACTCAGGAAATGAAATCGATATTGGATGCAAAACTCAGCGAATTATCCTCTCGCCGTCATTCACGCGAGGACATCGCCATTGAAAAAACCGCCGAAGAAATGGACGAAATTCAGCGGGGCAGCGACCGGGCGCTGGCGCTCGATTCGATCACCCGCATGTGGGAAACTTCCGCGCTCGTGACCGATGCTCTGAAACGCATCGAGACCAACACCTATGGCGTTTGCCTCGAATGCGACGAGCCTATCAGCGCCAAACGCCTCAAGGCCCTCCCGTGGGCAAAATATTGCATCTCGTGCCAGGATGCGAAGGATCGCGAAAGCGCGGACCTTCGTTGATCTGTCTGAATAAAATTTATTTGAGGAAATCAGCATGAATGGCTGGACGATTATTTTTGGATCGGTGTCCGTCGGCAGTGCGGTATGGGGTAGCCCCTCGTCTTCGAACGCGGCCGTCTTCTGTGCCGTACTGTTTGGCGTCCTGTTCCTGCTTACCTTGTTCACGAGGGCCATTCGAGGCACTGCGTGCTAGTTGGCGAAAAACCCACACGCCATAAAACAAAGTCACAACTGCAAGATGCTCGTCTGATTCTCGCGTTCTTTCCTGCCGCGGATGCAGCCGTAGAGCGCGCTGTCAACCGCCTCGCCAAAGAGAAGATTCGTTGCGCCGCATCGAACGAGCGAGCCGACCGCTATCCGCAACTCACGTCCTGGTTCCCCCTCGCGCTGGAGAATGAGCGCGTTCTGGTTGTCGAAACCGCCACGGAGGACGTGCAGCCGGTCGTCGAGGTAATCCGCGCGGAACATCCGTCGTCCGTCTTCGTGATCCCCGAGGTTTTCACTGCCCCGGCCGAAATTCCACTCGTTCGGGATGGGAACGATTTCAGTTGGGCGCGCGATGCGGCTGGCGCCAATCTGGGCCCGGAAGCCGCGCTCGTGCCCTTTATCAAGCGTCGCGTCGGCGCGCTCGAACGCGAATTTGACAGAGCAATCGCCGACCTCGCCGCGAGCGTCGCCATGGGCCACGCCCCCGGTCCCGCCGCCAACTGGCTTCTCGAAAATTCCTACCTTGTACAGAACGACGCCGAAGAAGTCCGCTACGTTCTCGAAGGGCTGAAGTCGAAGCCGGATCCCGGCGCCAATTACGCGCAGGTCCACGCCCTCGCCGCCGAGCTGTTGAAGCACAGCGAGCACGAAGTCAGCGAAGAGGCGATGCATGACGCGCTCTGCGAATTCCAGAAAGTGCGTCCGCTGACCACTGCGGAGCTCTGGGATTTCACGCAACTGCTTCGTCTCGCGCTTCTGGAAGAACTCACCCGGCTCGCCGCCGACGCCGCCAGCGCGCAGCAGCATCGCGAAGCAGCCTATCTGTGGGCCGATCGCCTCATCGCCAGTGCGCGCCAGGGCGAAGAGACCCAACAATCCATGCTTGGCCGGATGGACGACCAGCCCTACGCATTCAATTTCACCTTTCTGGCGGCGCTCGCCGAATTGCTGCAGGGCGAGGAAGACGCTCTGCCCGCGTTCCAGGCCGAAGTCGAAAAGGCCGGACGCCCTCTCACGGAAATCGTGCGCGAGGAAGCCCGCCGCGAAGCTCTCAGCGCGAGTGCGGCCGCGCGCGCGTTCGGCAGCCTGCGGGCGCTTTCCCGTCTCGATGTCCGTAAGGTCTTCGAGCGCGTCAGCGTGGTCGATGAAGAACTGCGGCGCGATCCTTCCGGCGTTTATGCCGCCAGCGATTTTGAAACACGCGACCGCTGCCGCCACGCGGTGGACCGTATCGCACGCTGGTCCAGCGTTAACGAGCGCGATGTCGCCCGCATGGCGGTAGCTCTCGCCGAAGAGCAGACGGACCCCACCTGCAGACTTGTTCCCCATTTCCTGGTGGCGGATGGAATCGCCGAGCTCGAGCGCCGCGCAGGCGCACATCTCCCTTTGCGCGTACACTTCGTCCGCGCCACTCGGCATCATTCCGTCCTTCTCTATTTCCTGTTCGTTTTCGGTCTGACTTTCAGCCTTGATGCGCTGGCCCTCGAAATCGCGAACGGCGCCGGCGTTCACGGTCCCGCTCTGCTCGTCATTCTGGGAGCGCTTGCCATCATTCCGCTGAGCGAACTCGCCATCCAGATCGTCCACGCGTTCATCGTCGCGGCGTATCCGCCATCGAAGCTGCCGCGCATGGACTACGAACGCGGCATCCCGGCAGACTGCGCCACGCTCGTTGTGGTGCCGATGATGCTGGTCAACGAAACCGCCATCCACCACGAAGTGGAAAAGCTGGAAGTGCGCTATCTCGCGAATCGCGACGCCAATCTGTCTTTCGCGCTGTTCTCTGACTTTCTGGACGCTCCGGAGCATGATCAGCCGGGCGACGCTGCCCTCGTCGAAATCGTCTCGAACGGCATCGCGCAACTCAACAAGCGCTACCCGCGGGGAAACTTCCTTCTCTTCCACCGCCCGCGCGAATGGTCCGAATCGGAAGGCTGCTGGATTGGCCGCGAACGCAAGCGCGGCAAGATCGAAGATCTCAACGCTTTCATCACCGGCCGCGGTTCATCCGCCATCCTGCGCGTCGGCGAACTGCAACAGACCATCCGCTACGTCATCACGCTCGATTCCGATACCGCGCTGCCGCCCAACGCCGGCCGCCGCATGGTCGAAACCATTTCGCACCCCTGCAATCAGGTACAGATCGATCCCGTCGCTCGCGTGCGGACGCGTGGATACGCGGTCATTCAGCCCCGCGTCGCCATCGCGCTCCCCGGCGCCACCGCCACCCGCTTCACCCGCGTCTTCGCCGATACCTCAGGCCTCGATCCTTATCTCCGCTCTGTTTCCGACATCCAGCAGGATTACTTCAATGAAGGCACGTTTCACGGCAAGGCAATCTACGATGCTGCCGCGTTTGACACCATCCTTGGTGAGCGTTTCCCCGCCGAGTCCCTGCTGAGTCACGATCTGATTGAGGGCGCGCACGCGGGAGTCGGCCTCGCCACCGATATCGAGTTACTCGAAAATATCCCGCTTGATTACGCCAGCTTCAGCCGCCGTCAGCACCGCTGGATTCGCGGTGACTGGCAGATCCTGCCCTGGATACTCAGCAACGTGCCAGGTCCGCGTGGAACCGGGCCCAATCCGCTCGGCGCCGTCAGCCGGTGGCGCATCTTCGACAATCTGCGCCGCAGCCTGGTTCCCGTCAGCGCGCTGCTCCTTCTGCTGTTCGGATGGTTCACCTCGGTTGCGCCCACGGTGTGGAGCGTCGTGGTGGCGCTCGCCATCCTCATTCCCGCAGTGGCTCCGCTCATTGAAGGCTGGGTGCGGCAGCTCGAAGGCACGGTACATGGCCGCCAGGGCGCGAGCGATGAGCTAATCCGTTCCGCCGTGCTGACTGCCTTCCTGCCGCATCAGGCATGGCTCGCCGTGGATGCGATTGCGCGCGCCTCCTGGCGCCGCTGCGTTAGCCGCCGGCATCTCCTCGAATGGCAGACCGCGGATGCGGCGGAAAGAGAATCCGGCCGCCACATGGATTCCACCCGGAAGCAGATGATTATCATCGCCTCGCTTTCCGCCGTGCTGATGATCGTTCTTTACTACTGGCATCGCCTCATCCCGACCGGCGGCTTCCTCTTCCTCTGGATGTTTGCGCCGTTTCTGCTGACGTGGCTCAACAGAACCGCGGTCCTGCGGGGCGTGAATGAGATTGGCGAGGCCGATCGTGAATACCTCCACCAGGCCGCGCGCCTGACCTGGAGGTTCTTCGACGATCTGGTGAGTCCGGAAAGCCACTGGCTTCCGCCCGACAACACCCAGCTCGCCCTTCGCGTCGAAGTCGCGCGCCGTACCTCGCCCACCAACATTGGATTCTGGTTTCTCTCAGCTCTCTCCGCCTGCGATTTCGGCTGGATCCCCGCCGCGGAATTCTGCCGGCGCTGCAACGAGACGGTCGCCACGCTCGATCTGATGGAGCGGCAGGACGGCCATTTTTATAACTGGTATGACATCGATACCCTCGCGCCGCTGCATCCGCGCTACATTTCTTCCGCCGACAGCGGAAACTTTCTCGGCGGCCTGTGGACCGTTGATCGCGCCATCGACGAGTTGCTGAAACGCCCTGTTCTCCCCGCCTCCTGTCTGACGGGACTGCAGACGACCCTCAGCATTCTCTCGGAAGTGGCGGGCGAGGATCTCTACCTCGGCGCGCCCTGCCGCGCTGCCGCGCGTCTGCTGCGTTCCGATCTTCGCCAGTACGATCTCATTCCGCGTCTCCGTCTTATCGCGCATTCCGCCGACCCCTTCCGGGACGTCAGCCGATGGGAAGCCGCTTCGGGCGGCGACCGCGCCTACTGGGCTTCGCGCTTCGTCGCTGAGATTGATGCGTGGATTGAAGTCATTGACCGCAACCTGCGCTGGATGGAGACTCTCTCTCGCCCCAGTGAAGACTTTCTCGCGCACTTCGGTAAAGACGTGGTCGACCTGCGCCGCCGCCTGCTGCGGTCTATTCCATCCCTTGTCGAACTGGAGCGGGGACTGCCTGCTCTGAAGGCAATTCTCGACCGCCCGCTCTCGCCTGAGATGCCGCCGGAGGCGAATGGGTGGGTCGCCCAACTCAAGGTGGAGGTGCAGGAGGCCGAGAAGAACGCCACCGCGACGTCGCTCGAGATGCGCCGGCTCCAGCAATCCGTCCGGCGCTTTGCCGATGAAACCAATCTCACCACCCTCTACGATCGCCGCCGCCGTCACCTGGCCGTGGGCTATGTCGCGGAAGGCCCGCCTGTCTTCAGCAGCCATTACGATCTGCTGGTGAGCGAAGCCCGCCTCGCCAGCTTTATCGCTATTGCCAAGGGCGACGTGCCGCTCGAACACTGGTACGCCCTCGGCCGTCCCATGAGGACCGAGCCGCAGGGACGCCAGCTTCTCTCCTGGAGCGGCACCATGTTCGAGTTCCTCATGCCCATGCTGTTCACCAACAGCTACGAGAACTCGCAGCTCGATTTCGCGTGCCGCAATGCAGTGAAAGCGCAAATCGAATTCGGTGAAAACTCGGGCGTTCCATGGGGGCTTTCGGAATCCGCTTATAGCGCCCTCGATGCGCGCCAGACGTATCAGTACCGCGCATTCGGCATTCCCGCCACCGCGCAGAATCCCGACGTCGATAACCGTCTCGTGATCTCGCCCTATTCCACGATGATGGCGCTGGTGTTCAATCCACGCGCCTGCGTAGCCAATCTTCGGCGGCTCGATAGAGATTCCGGTCTGCGCGGGCCCATGGGCTTCTATGAAGCCATCGATAATTCCCGCAGTTCCACTCCCGAAGGCCGTGGTGGAATCGCGATCTACGCGTATTTCGCTCACCACCAGGGGATGTCGATGGCTGCGCTTGCGAATCTGCTGCTCGGCGAAGTCGTCCGCCGCCGCTTCCACTCCGATCCCCGCATCCGTGCCATTGAATCGTTATTGTTCGAGCGCATTCCGCTCGCGCGGCTCCGCGTACGCGAACGCCGCGCCCCCACGCTCATTCCGGTGAAGAAAGCCGCTCCGGAGCAGGCCGAGCGCTTCCTGCCGGTCCGCACCACTGTTCCACAGACGGTTCTGCTCGGAAACGGCCGCTACTCCGTGATGCTCACGAACTCCGGCTCCGGCTTCAGCCGCTGGAATCAGTTCGATATCACGCGCTGGCGCGCCGATTCCGCGGTCGATCAGTGGGGCACCTTCATTTTTATGCACGAAGCGCGGTCCAACGTCACATGGTCCCCGACTCTGCAGCCGATCGGTGACGATCGCCGCGAGATGTCCGCCACGTTTACGGCCAACCACGCTGAATTCCGACGCGTCTTTCTCGGCATCGAGGCGACGCTCAGCGTTGTCGTCAGCGCGGATGAAGATGTGGAGGTTCGCAAGCTCACGATCATCAATCGGACTCGCCGCCGCCGCTTTCTGGACCTTACTTCCTTCGCGGAATTGGCCATGGCTCCGGCCGCCGCGGATGCGGGGCACGCCGCGTTCAACAAGATCTTCGTGGAAACGGAAGTGGATGACGGAGTGATCGTGGCCCATCGCCGCCTGCGCGATCCACAGGACCCGCCCCTCTGGATAGCCCACATGCTGGTGGGCGCGACCGGCAATGTGGAGGTTGAAACGGATCGCGCGACATTCCTCGGCCGCGGTCACACTGCCATCAACGCTGAGGCGTATGACCGTTCACTGAACGGCGTCGTGGGGGCAACTCTCGATCCCGCCCTCAGCCTGCGCTGCCGCGAGTGCATCGAACCGCGCGGCAAGGTTCAGGTCATGTTTCTGACCATGGCCGCCTCTTCACGCGAAGAGCTGATGCGCCTGGTGGCGCGCTATCGCCGAGCCGAAGCCGCGGTGCGCGTTCTCGATCTCGCCTGGACTCACGAACAACTTGAGTTCCGTTATCTTCAGATCGGCCCGGACGCCGCGCACAGCTACCAACAGCTCGCCGGATATCTTTTCTTCCCCGGCTCGCCCCTTCGAAGCCAGGGTTCGCGGCCGGTTCCGGACAGCGTCAGTCAGCGCGATCTCTGGGGGCTTGGAATCTCCGGCGACCTGCCCATCATCACGATTACGGTCCGCGAGCAAACCGGACTTGTGCTCATGCGCGAAGTGCTCGCCGCGCATTCTTACTGGCGTACGCACGGCTTCATGGCGGACCTCGTCATTCTGAACCAGGAAGCAACGAGCTATGACCGGCCGCTGAATTTCCAGATGCAGCGGCTGCTCGACGCCCACGCGCGCGGAGTCGGCACGGATCGGCCGGGCGGCGTCTTCCTGCGCGACTGGAACGCGCTGAGCGATGCTCAACGCGCTCTCATCCTCAATGCCTCAAGAGTCGTGCTGGCTGGCGCACGCGGATCGCTCGCGCGTCAGTTGCCGCCCGCGCGCGAACTGCCAGACATTGCCGCGCCCTTCGTACCCGTCGGAAACGTGAACGAAGAACCGTCGCGCCCGCTGCCCTTCCTCGAACTCGCTTATTTCAACGGAGTGGGCGGTTTCTCGCAGGATGGCCGCGAATACGATATCTATCTCGGTCCCGGCACTACAACGCCAACACCGTGGGTCAACGTGATCGCAGGCCCGGATTTCGGCTGCATGGTGACCGAAAGCGGTTTGGGCTGCACATGGAACGCGAACAGCCAGCAGAATCGTCTCACCACCTGGCAAAACGATCCCGTCAGCGATCCTGCCTCTGAAGCCATCTATCTGCGCGATGACGAATCAGGCGCGCTCTGGACTCCCACCGCTCTTCCCATTCGCGAAAACGACGCCTATCGCGCGCGGCATGGCCAGGGCTATACGGTTTTCGAACACAACAGTCACGCCATCAGCCAGGAACTAACGGTCTTCATGCCGTTTGAAAAAGACGGCCCGCGCGATCCCGTGAAGATTTGCCGTCTGCGCCTGCGCAACGATTCTTCGCGTCCCCGCCGGCTCACGGTGACGTGGTTCTGCGAGTGGGTCCTCGGCTCATTGCGCGAGGAGCAGGTCCCGCACGTTGTCACATCCTTCGATGAAACCTCCGGCGCCGTCCTTGCGCGCCAGCGCTGGTCGCCGGATGGAGTCGAAGGCCTTGCCTTCGCCGCATCCGTGCCGGCGCCGGAATCATATTCGGGCGACCGTCGCGCCTTCCTCGGACGCAACGGCTCGCGCTCGAATCCCGCTGCGCTTCGCGGCACGCGCCTGAATGACTTCTGCGGACCGGATCTCGATCCCGCCGCCGTTTTGCAATTGACCGTGTCAATTCCGGTGGGCGGCGAAACCGAAGTCGTGTTCCTGCTCGGCCAGGCCCCGCGCATCGAAGACGTGCGCCGCATCATTGATACCTATCGAGTGCGCGACGCGGTAGACCGTGGTCTCGCGAACGCGCGCGGCTGGTGGGATGGCAAGCTTGAAACGGTTCAGGTTCACACCCCAAATCTCTCGGTGGACCTTCTCGTCAACCGTTGGCTGCTCTACCAGTCGCTGAGCTGCCGTTTCTGGGGACGAACCGCGCTCTACCAATCGAGCGGCGCCTTCGGCTTCCGCGATCAGTTGCAGGATTCCATGGCGCTTCTCGATATCGCCCCCGAGTTCGCGCGCGCCCACATCCTGCTTTCCGCCAGTCGACAGTTCCGCGAAGGCGACGTCCAGCACTGGTGGCATCCGCGCACCGGCAACGGTGTCCGCACGAAATGTTCGGACGATCTGGTCTGGTTGCCTTACGCCGTTGCCCACTATGTTTCGGTTACCGGCGATCGTTCTCTGCTCGACGAATTCGCCGGCTTCATCGAAGGTCCGCTGCTTGCGCCGGATCAAATGGAGCATCTGTTTGTCCCCGCTATTGCCGGAGAGAGCGCGCCGATCTGGGAGCATTGCCGCCGCGCCCTCGAAGCCGCCTGGAAACTCGGGCCCAATGGGCTCCCGCTCATCGGACACTGCGACTGGAACGACGGCATGAATCATGTCGGCGATAAAGGCCGCGGAGAAAGCGTGTGGCTTGCCTGGTTCCTGATCTATGTTCAGCGGCACTTCGCTGAACTCGCGGACGCGCGCGATCCGGCCCTGGCCGCACTTTGCCGCGGCCGCACCAGTCATCTTCTTCAGGCCCTCGAAACCGCCTGCTGGGATGGTGACTGGTATCTGCGCGCATTTTTCGATGACGGCTCGCCGCTCGGTTCGCATAAAAACGAGGAAGCCCGCATTGATTCGCTGCCCCAATCGTGGTCCGTCATCGCCGGCGGCGGAGATCCGTCTCGCGCTCTGACCGCCATGAACTCCGCGAACAAGGAACTGGTGAAAGATGCCGATGGCGAAGTTCTGTTATTCACTCCGCCTTTCGATCATTCAAGCCCGCATCCGGGCTACATCATGGGTTATCCGCCGGGCATTCGTGAGAACGGCGGTCAATACACGCACGGCTCGCTGTGGCTTGCAATGGCCTGGGCGCGCCTTGGCAACGGCGAACAGGCCGTCCGCCTCCTGCAACTGATGAATCCGGCGGAGCATTGCCGCAACCCGCAGGACGTTCAGCACTATCGCGGCGAACCGTATGTGTCCGCAGCCGACGTCTACGC
Organism: Bryobacteraceae bacterium; assembly: GCA_036500405.1. Taxonomy (GTDB): domain Bacteria; phylum Acidobacteriota; class Terriglobia; order Bryobacterales; family Bryobacteraceae; genus BOG-234. Next base: position 7,204 of record DASYCD010000499.1, on the reverse strand, counting down.
AAGCGCGCTCCAGACAGGACGAAGCGGCTGGACCTGGTACACCGGCTCAGCGGCGTGGATGTATCGCGTCTGGCTCGAAGAGGTTCTCGGCTTCCAGCGTCGCGGAGAGAAACTCATCATCCGTCCCGCGGTTCCTGCGAGCTGGGGTGAATTCCGGATCGAGTACCGCTATCTCAGCACGCCCTACACAATTACCGTGCGGCGTGCGGTTGGTAAACCGCGAGTGGAAATGGATGGGAAGGTATTGGAGGAAGGATTTATTCCGCTGGTAGATGACAAGGCTCCGCGCAGCGTGACGGTTTACGCCGCTGCCGCGGAGCCCTCAAACACCGTCAAACAGGGCGTCCCTGAATCACCCGGATCAGAACCGAAATGATCGCCAGCACAAGCAAAATGTGAATCAGTCCGCCGATGGTGTATGACGTAACCATACCCAGAACCCAGAGAATCAGCAAAATCAAAGCAAGTGTATATAACATGGTCGAAGCCTCCTGCCTCGCTTCAAGGCAATTTCCATGCCAGATCCGCACTCAAAGCCTAAGCCAAAGCTTCTCCAGCCAGTTACGCAGTGTTGGCTTTCGCGTCTGAATAAATCGGTTCGCGGCGATCTTGATCGCCGCAGCCCGCGTCGGATAAGGATGGCTCGCGCAGGATAACTGGCGCATGCCGATACCGGCTGACATCGCGAGCGAAATCTCGCTGATCATTTCTCCCGCATGCCGCGCAACCACCGTCGCCCCGAGAATGCGGTCCGTCCCCTCGCGTACGTGGATCTTCACGAAGCCCTCTTCCTCGCCATCCGCAATAGCGCGATCCACCTCGTGCATCAGTACCGTCAGCGTACGAACCGGAATATTCTTTTCGCGAGCCTCGGTCACATAGATCCCCACATGCGCGATTTCCGGATCGGTGAACGTGCACCACGGAATCGAGAGCGAACTCAGCCGTTGGCGTCCATGAAACAGAGCGTTCCGCGTGATGATATGCGCGGATGCTCCTTCGATGTGCGCGAATCGGTGTTCGCGGCAAACATCGCCCGCCGCGAAAATCCGCGGGTTGGATGTCTGAAGGTAATCGTTGATGCGAACGCCGTTCGTCGCGTCGAATTCCACACCGGCCGCTTCCAGTCCCAGACCTGCCACGTTCGGCGCTCGTCCCACGCCGATGAGGATTGCGTCCGTTGCGACGGTCGTCTCATGGTCGTCCGTCACCAGATCCGCGACAATCTCATTTTGCTCACGCCGGATGGATCGCGCTTCCGTATTCAGATGAATTCCAACCCCATCGCGCGCCATGGCTTCTGAAAGAATCTGCGCCGCGTCGCGCTCCTCCTGGCTGAGAAAGAACGGCTCGTTCTGCACAATCGTGACCTCGGAGCCGAACCGCTGAAACGCTTGCGCCAGTTCGCAGCCGAACGGCCCGCCCCCAATCACCAGCAGCCGTCGCGGACGCTCTCTCAAATCGAAGACCGTATCGTTAGTCAAATAGCCAGCGTCGGCAAGCCCCGGAATGTCGGGAATGACCTGATGCGCGCCCGTTGCGAGCAGCGCGCGACGGAAGCGAAGTTCCTGTCCATCCACAGCCACCGACGATTTTCCCGTGAAGCAGCCATTCCCGAAAAAGACATCGATGCCGCGCTCGCTCAGCTCCGGAGCAGAAAATCGCCGGCTCACCCGGGCTCGCACATGCCGCATGCGTTCCATGGCTGCGCCGAAATCCACATGAAATTCCCGCGGTGGAATTCCGGCGCCGAATCGCCACGCGTTCGTGACATCAGCGCACAGCCGCGACGTTCGAATCAGCGCCTTCGATGAAATGCAGCCGGCATTGAGACACGTGCCGCCCAGAAGGTCGCGTTCCACGAGCGCCACCGAGGCGCCAGCGCGCACCGCTTCGAGCGCCGTCAGGATTCCACCATAGCCCCCGCCCAATACCACCAGGTGATAGCGATTCTTCGGGCGCGGATTCGTCCACTCCGCCGGATGGACGCGATCCAGCCAGACTTCATCGTCGCGATCCGTAACTCGCTTCTCAACCTGTGCCTGAGCTTCGGTCATCGTTCCAGCCACCCGCCCGAAAATCCAGCGCGCTGCAGTCCTTCACGGAAGCAACGGCATTCACGGGTCAGATTCCAGATAAAGCCGGTTCGATAATTCTCAATCATCAGGACGGTCAGCCCCTGGTCGAGACCGAACTGACCTTCCGATATCCAGCCCTGTCCATCTGGACCCGGCATAGTCGCATTCAGACCGTTGGGCACGCGGAACTCCTGGCCGATTCGCGGATCCCATTCACAGAGTTTCCGGATCGCCGGCATCGCGATTTCCGGCGCGAATGGCAGGGACCCGAAGATCACCGAAGGATGAATCGTGCCGTCGTCCGGACCGAACGGCGCTCCGCGCGCCACGTAATTGAAAAACCGGCGAACCGCGCCGTCCACTGCCATCGTCTTCACGCCTGGGCCTTCGCCCGCGCTGTATCCCCAGTAATTTTTTCCGTACCCCTTATATCCACCTGGGTTGCGGATGGCGTATTCCCGATGGATATACGTCGCCGCTCGGCTGTTCTCGAAATAGTCGCTTCGCTTCTCGCGCATGAACCGGTCGCGAATGCCTCGGAAATCGATCCACGCGTGCGAGAACTGATGGATGAACAGTGGTCCCGCGTAGAGAACGTCGCGTCCATAAATGGTCTCCCATTGGTACGTGGAGTTCCACGCCCCGTAGGAATCAGGCGTGAGGCAATGCGAAGGCGAGCCGAGCCCCAGGGCGTAGAGAATCAATCCCTCGCTGTAACCTTCCCACCCGTAATGTAGAAATCCGCATTCCGGTTTCCAGCCCTGCGTAACCGCCACGTCGCTGTTTTGCGACCATCGCCAGTCGATGCGCCCATAGAGCGTTTCGGCGAGATCGCGAATCTCGCGCTCCATTTCGCTCGCGCCCCCGAAGTAAGTCGCCGCCGTCAGGACACCAGCCATCAGCAGTGCGCTGTCAATCATCGAAAGTTCCGATTGCCAGACGCGGCGTCCGGTTCGCATGTCGAGGAAATGGTAGTAGAAACCTTTGTATCCCGTCGCGTCGCGCTCCTCACTTTGTTCGCTCTTATGGAAGAAGCGCAACGCTGCAAGCGTAAGAACCGTCGCTTCCTCGCGGGTGATCCATCCCCGTTCCACTCCCACGGCGTAAGAAGTAAGCGCAAAGCCAACTGCCGCGATACTCGATGGGTAGTTCGCACGCGTCGTATCCGCCACCAGTCCGTTTTCACGGTTCACGCAGTCCATGAAATAGCGGAACGCGCGTTCCTGAAAGCGGTCGAGCAGAGTTTCGTCGTTGAGAGGGGAGATTCCCGCTGCGGGGTGAGAGCGGGGAGTTATCGGGGAGTGACTAACCATTCGAGGCAGTGGCCGGGCCTGCGCAACGGCGACGGCCGCACGCAGGCCCGGCTGTAACTACTTCTCGAAGACCTTTTCTACCTGACCGATCTTGTTCTGCACTTTGCCCGCGACCTTCTCGTCATTGCCGCGCGCCGCCAAATTTGGATCGTTCGTGGCGTTTCCAGCCTTTTCTTTTACCGCGCCCTTTGCCTCATGAAACTTCCCTTGCATTTGATCTTTTGTGCTCGGTTTCATTTCAATCTCCTTACTTAAAAGAAGCGCCTCAGGCGCTCCCGATAATTGCGAAATGGCTAATGCACGCGCCCGCCCAAAGTTACTCGTAGATTCCTCAGCATCAAAAGCGTGCCGTCGCTCACAATGGCGACTTTGGTGCATTTTACACATGCGGCAAGGAGACTTTCTCGCATGACTAAACGATTTCCGCTTATCCTGGCAATCGCCAGCACCCTGAGCATGACCGCGTTCGCCGCGGATCACGAAGCAAAAGTAAATGACCGACTGGAAGCGTCGGTAGACACCCTGCACGAAATGATGCATGCGGCCGACAAGGGCATTCCCCAGGATCTGCTCGATAAAGCCCGCTGCGTAGTTGTCATCCCCGGGATGAAGAAAGCCGGATTTATTATCGGCGCGAAGTACGGTAGTGGGTTTGGCGCTTGCCGAAAAAGCGGCGGTGGATGGACCGCTCCAGCTGCGATGCGCGTCGAAGGCGGCAGCGTCGGTTTCCAGATCGGCGCTTCTGAAACGGACGTGATCCTGCTGGTCATGAATGACAGCGGTATGCGGCACCTTCTCGACGACAAATTCACCCTGGGTGGAAATGCCAGCGTTGCAGCGGGTCCGCTTGGCCGCACGGCGCAGGCTGAAACCGATGCCGCCATGCATGCCGAAATGCTCGCCTACTCGCGTGCGCGTGGACTCTTCGCCGGCATCTCGCTCGAAGGCGCGACCCTCCGCGGCGATATGGATGCCAACCAGGAACTCTACGGCAAAGAAATGCACAATCGCGAAATCCTGAGCGGAAGTGTCCCGACTCCGGCGGCTGCCGCCGCATTCGAGCACGCTCTGACTCGCGAGTCTCCTGTGAAGCAGTAAAAATCCTTCTCTGCTGTTTTACCTTTGCCCGGATCGCCCTGGTGGTCCGGGCTTTTTTGTGCCCGATGGTACGTTGGCACGGAAACCCCAAAATCTACCTGGATCGGGGCGGAAAACTACCTTGGTCGGGTAGAATAAGGGGTATGGTCCAAACCCCAGCGGCGGTGCGCGTCCTGATTGTCGACGACGACCCGCTGGAACGCCAAAGCCTTTCCGCTAAGGTTTCTTCGCTTGGTTATGCGATTGAAACAGCAGGAGATGGCGAAGAGGCTCTGGACAAGCTCTCTTCTTCGGTCATCGACGTCATCATCACCGATCTGATGATGCCGAAGATGGATGGTTCTCAGCTTCTGCAGGAACTGCTGACCCGCGGCGATCTCACGCCCACCATTGTTCTCACCAGCCTTGGCAGCGTCGACAAAGCCGTTTCGATCGTCAAGGATCTCCGCGCCTTCTGGTACATGGAAAAGCCCGCGCAGATTTCCATTCTTGCTCCGCTGCTCGAGCGCGCCGTTCGGCAGAAAAGCCTTCTCAACGAAACCGAGCGCCTCCGCCGCCAACTGGGTTATCAGGGCGTGCTGGAAGATCTGGTTGGCGGCTCGGCGGCCATGCGCGTCGTGTTCAGCGCCATTCAGCAGGCTGCTCCGAGTTCGGCCTCGGTTGTCATTACGGGTGAAAGTGGTACCGGCAAGGAACTGGTGGCAGCCGCTGTCCATCGGTTGAGCCCGCGCTCGGGTGGCCCTTTTGTTCCGGTCAATTGCGCGGCGCTGCCGGAAACGCTCATCGAGAGCGAACTGTTCGGCCACGAAAAAGGCGCCTTCACGGGCGCGCTGGAACGCCGCGCCGGTTGCTTCGAGCATGCCAATCAGGGCACGCTCTTCCTCGATGAAATCGCGGAAATGCCCGTCGCGATGCAGGCCAAGCTGCTTCGCGTTCTCGAACAATCCGCCGTTCGCCGCCTGGGCGGTCAGCGTGAAATCCCCGTGGATGTTCGCGTCGTCGCGGCCACCAACCGCCCGCTGCTTGAGGCGATCGAGAAAAAGATGTTGCGCGAGGACGTGTACTACCGCCTGAACGTCTTTCACATCGAATTGCCGCCGTTGCGCCAGCGGAAAGACGATATTCCCGCGCTCGCTGCATCATTCATCCGCTCCATTAACAAGAAGAATGAGTGCAGCGTGACGGATATTCACCCGGAAGTCCTCTGGCAATTTATGGATTATTCCTGGCCGGGCAACGTGCGAGAACTGCGCAATGTGATCGAGCGCGCAATAATTGTGGCCCGTGAGGGCATCCTGATGCCGGGCCATCTCGCGCCCGCGTTTCGCCTGCCACAGCAGCGGACTCCGGTTTCAGCCGCCCCCGCTCCTCCGGTCACTGCGCCGCCGGTTGCCCCTGTCTCTGGGTCCCGCCCCGCCGAATCGATCACCGTGGAGGCCGGAAAGAGCCTGGAAGACGTCGAAAAGCAGTATATTCGTCTGACTCTCAAGCATTCCCGTACGCATCGCGAAGCGGCCGGCATTCTCGGCATCAGTCTTCGCACGCTGCACAAACGCCTCTCCGAACTCAAAGCCGCCGACGCGACTGGCGAAGCGAAAGCCATGTCCGCCAGCGACAACTAGCTCGCCTGCCTGGCCCTCGGTGTGCTCAATCAGCTGAGCATGCAATGCAACATGAATATTGCCTCGTTCGCACAGGAATACGGTCCTCCCCCTGTCCTGAAAGCCGATGATTTTCCCGTTCGCGAGCGCTCGAATCGGACCGCGTGGGCCGTGGTGCTTGCGGGAGGCGATGGCGTCCGTCTGCGTCCACTCTCGCGTTTGATTGCCGGCGATGACCGCCCGAAGCAGTTTTGCCGGATATTCGGCGACCGCACTCTGTTAGCCCAGACTCGCGCGCGGCTCGCGCCTGTAGTGGAAGATGACCGCACGCTCTTCGTGCTGACGAAATCCCACGAGACTTATTTCCGCGAAGAATTGACCGGCGTGCATTCTTCACGCCTCATTGTGCAGCCGAAGAACAAGGGAACCGCAACTGCGATCGCGGCCGCTGTTCTGCGGATTGCCCAGCGCGACCCCGATGCCGTAATCGCCTTCATTCCCTCGGATCACTTCTATCGCAGCGCGCGGCATTTCCAGTCGTCCGTCTCCTCCGCCATCGAAACTGCGGCGGAATGGCAGGAATCCGTCGTCCTGCTCGGCGCGCAGGCGACGCACGCCGAAACCGAGTATGGCTGGATCGAACCGGGCGCAACCGCCGCCGGCGATTTCAGCGGCAATCTTCACCGCGTCCGGCGCTTCTGGGAAAAGCCGTCAGCGGAAATCGCGGAAGCCCTGCATTCGAGAGCCTGCCTCTGGAACACCTTCGTCATGACCGGACATGTCAACGCCTTCCTGCACATGCTGGAAAACTGCGTCCCGGGCCTGCTCGATACCCTTGTGGCGGCGCAGCGCAAAGGCCGTCTCGAAGATGCTTATCTCAACGAAGCCCTCGAACCCGTCGATTTCTCGAGCGACGTTCTCGCCCGAAGTACGGAACAGCTGTTCGTCGTCCGAATGCCGTCGAGCGCCGGCTGGACTGACCTCGGCGCGCCCGAGCGTGTCATGAATGCGCTGGCCGATGCCGGTCTCGAATCGCGCCATCGCGCCCTGCGCCAAGGCGTTGTCGCCGCCGTAGCCTGAACTTAGTAAAGGCTCATTGAACAATGACCTGTGG
>DASYCD010000498.1:0-9513 GCA_036500405.1 Bryobacteraceae bacterium | reverse complement strand
GGGCGCAACCGGCGCGAAGAGTTTGGCATAGGGGCCGGCGAGTCGACTGAATTCTGTTCCGAGAGCGCCCCGCAGAGTATTGGCCGCTTTGCCGGGTGGGAAGAAGAGCGATTCGCGCGCGGTGAATTCGAGCCGCAGGGGTAAGAACTCGAATCGCATATGGCGATTATACGGACTGCAATGTGAAAGTCGAGTTGGCATATGGTTACGCAGGATGTGGAGTTACGGCGAGCGTCCCGCGTGGTGATGCCGCTGAGACGATTGCGGCTCGATATCTGGCGGATGTGACGGCGGTGGGAGCGTGGTTCGCAAAGCGGCGGGAATTGCGTTCGCGGGGGAGGCGTGGGACGATGCCGCTTGAGACCGTGCAGGAATTGGTCAAAAGCGGAAGAGATAGCTGATTTTCGCGAAGAACTGCCTTTGTGTAGTGGTTGAGGGCAGGTTGGTGCGGATGACGGTGTTCGGGATGCCCGCCAGCAGCGCTTCATTTTCGAGCGTGTCCGTGTAGCCCACGTAGACCGCGGTGCCCGGATTCAGGAGCCAGGTGAGGAGGACATCGCCGGTGACGCGTTTCTGGCGGCTGGAATCGAAGAGTGCCGGGTTATTCAGGAGCGCGTTGTAATCGACGATCACGCGCAGCGAGAGCTGGCGATTGTACTGATAGTTCAGGCGCGAACGCAACAGGTGATTGATGAAGACGCCTTCGGGATGAGGGCCCATGGTGTTGAGCCTGGTGAGGTCATAGATTTCATCGATCTTGACGCGCGACGACGGGCGGAAGGTGAGGTTCACGTTGGCCTCGCTGCCGCGTCCGAGAAATGCCGCGACTCCGGAAGGGGTGCTGTAGTTGATCCGCGTGCCCCACGAATAGCCGCCATCGAAAGTGACGAACTTGAAATATTCGGTGTGGCCTCCGAAGCCATGATCGACGCGGCGGAAGTTGATGTTGTTGAAGCGCTCAAACAGTTCGCCCTGATTGACGTTCAGATACGTGGAACGCGCCATTTCCACCTGAAACCCAGGACGCACCTGCCAGTCCTGCTGAACGTTACGGTGGTCCATATCGCCCAGCAGATCGATCCGCGGACCGTATGAGATCAGGATGCGATTCTTCGGACGGAACCGGTATTGATAAAACTGCTCCACCTGGCGGATGTTGACGCGATTCACAAAACCGAGGTCGGTGTTGAAGCCCTCGGTGCGATCAATGTAATTCAGGTTGTAATAGTAGTGGCGCGTGCCGCTGTTGAGATTGACGTTGAAGGCGTCGCCGCCGCGGCGGACCTGATTGGTGTCCTGCGTCTGGCTGGCCATGACCTGCGCCGCGAGATACCAGGTCTTGTGGAGATGCAGGCGGGTATCGAGGGCGCCGACCCGATTGAAGCCACTGCCGAATTCGCGATCGGTGAAAAGCGCGCCGATGCTCGATTGGGATCCGAATTCGCGCTGGATGCGGCCGACGCCGATGATGGCGTCTTCGAGGTAGTGCGGATCTTCGGGGCCGGCTTCGACGCCGGGGGCGTGATCGTCAATGGTGAGGAAGCCCATATTCCAGCGGCCCAGCTTGCCGGTGAGGCGGGCGCCGTAGTGCGGGTCGATGATGCGGCGCGAGAAGAAGAGATCTTCGGGCGTCTGGAAGAAGCCGTTGTTTTCGATGAAGAAGGGACGCTTCTCGCTGAACTGCACTTCGTAGCGTTGATTGACGGTGACCTGGGGATCGTCGGATTCGACCTGACTGAAATCGGGGCGGAGCGCGACATCGAGCGTGAGCGAATCGTGCAGGACCATCTTGGCGTCGAGGCCGACGCGGCGGTCGTCCGTACTGCGGAAATCCGGGATACTGCCGGTAGTGCCGGGATCGTCGAGAAAATGAGCATGGCCGAACGCGCCGTAGGGAATGAGCTGAATATTGCGGCCGGGCGAGATGTGTTCGAGACCGCTCAGGTTGGCGAGTTGCGGGCTGAAGCTGTTGAGTCGGTTGGAGACGAACGGCCAGAATCCGTTTTCGTTGCGGGTGGGGATCCAGCGGCCGACGCCGAAGCCCCAGACCTGCGCGTCTTTTGCGGTAAAGCGCAGGCTCCGGAAAGGGATGGTCATCATGGTGACGTAGCCATCGGGCGTGAGGCGGCCATCGGAGTACCAAAGGGTGTCAAAGCTGAAATCGTCGTCGTGCGATTCGACCGTAATGCCGTCGGCCTGGACGCCGAGGGGATTCACGAAGAATTCATAGGCGCGCTGGTGGTCATGCCAGGTGTCGAAGAAGATGCCGACGAAGTCGTCGCTGAAGATGTCTTCGCGCTTGCCGAGGCGGGCGCGGACTTCACTGGGCGGTGCTGTGCAGACGAAGACGACGTAGAAGTTTTTGTCGTCCCAGCCAATCCAGGCGGAGGTTTTCAGGCTGAGGGGAACGCCATCGCCGGGGTTGCGCTGGCGGAAATCGTCGATGCGAAGCATGTCCGGGCGTGAGCGGCCTTCGAGGAATTCTTCGATCTTTGGTTTGGAGGCGATTCGCGGGATTTTGATGTCTTTGATCTGCGCGACCACTGGCGGCGCGGACTGTGCCGCGGCGCTGCAGCAGAGGGCGAAGGCGAGGATCACGGGAGCGAGCGGGCGCGGCATTCTTCACTTAGACGTATGAGCGGGGGATTTTGATCGCAGAGATTAGAACCGCATCGCAGGGCGGAAGTTACTCTAAAGATTAGCTCCTTTATCTCTTTCTCATGCTGTCCATACCTGAAAAAATCGCGCTGGCGATCCTGATTGTGGCTTCTCTGGCGGGCTTCTGGGTCCGGTTCGGGCCGGTGGTTCGTATTATTCGAGCGTCGAAGCCGGAGGCGAATGCCGGACTGGGGAGTCTGGCGTTGCGTGTTCAGCGTTTTGTGTGGGAGGTGTTGCTGCAGGGAAAGGTCATCAAAGACCGTCCGGTAGCAGGCGCCGCGCATGCGCTGGTGTTCTGGGGGTTCTGTGCGTTTGCGCTGATCACGGTCAACCACATTGCCGGGGGCTTCGGGGCGCCGGTGCTTTCGCGGTCCGGAATCTTCGGGATGTTTTATTTCGGGCTGGCGGCGATATTCGCGGTGGCGGTGGCGGTGTCGATCTCGTATCTGGCATTCCGGCGGTATGTGCTGCGGCCGATCTGGCTGGGGAAACTGGCGCCCGAATCGGGCGTGATCGCGGCGCTGATTTTCCTTCTGATGGTGACGTATCTGGGCGGGCTGGCGATGGAGGAGGGTTCCATCGGCGAGCGAATTTTCTGGTGGGGACATACGCTGGCGCTGCTCGGTTTTCTGCCGTTGATTCCGCATACGAAGCATTTGCATCTGGTGCTGAGTCCGCTGACGGTGTTCATGAAGCGGGAGGAATTCAGCGATATTCCGAAGCTGGCAGGCGATGAGGATTTTGGGCTGGTGAACGGGAAGGATGTAACGCAGTTGGATGCGCTGCAGGCTTTCTCGTGCGTGGAGTGCGGGCGGTGTACGGAGCGGTGTCCGGCGTTCAATACCGGGAAGGTTTTGAATCCGAAAGAAATCATTCTGGGGCTGCGGTCTTATTTGCGGGAGGAAGGAACGGCGTCTGAGGCCCCACTGCTGGGATCGCATATTTCGGAAGAGGCGGTTTTCGAGTGTACGACGTGCGGCGGGTGCGAGGAATCGTGCCCGGTGGGGATTCAGCATTTGCCGGCGATTATCGGGCTGCGACGGGGGGCGGTGAATACGGGGACGTGGGAAGACTCGTATGGCACGAAACTGTTCCTGACGATGGAACGGAACGGGAATTCGCTGGGGATGCAGTCGGGCGAACGGGCGAAGTTTATTGAGAAGGCCGGGCTGCCGCTGTATGACGGGACGCAGGAGTATTGCCTGTGGCTGGGATGCATGGGGGCGTACGATCCGGCTGGTCGCGAAACGGTGGTGGCGCTGGTGAAGGTACTGCGGCATTTGGGGATTACGTTTGGCGTGCTTCGCAAAGAGAAGTGCAATGGCGACCCGGCGCGGCGGCTGGGAAACGATTTGCTGTTCACATCTCTAGCGGAGGAGAACCTGCAGACGATTGCTGGGGTCTCGAAGGAGAAGACGCCGAAGTTCCTTAGTATTTGCCCTCATTGTGTGCGGACGATGAGTACGGATTGGGCGGAGGCGGGGAAGACGGTTGAGATCGAGCATCATTCGGAGTTGCTGGCGCGGCATGCTTCGCGGTTGCCTTCGGGTGGTGGGGATCGGGAGAAGGTTGTGTATCACGATCCGTGTTATCTGGGGCGGTATCGCGGGGTTTACGATGAGCCGCGGGCGGTGCTGGAGCGGTCTGTTGATGTGGTGGAAGCGCCGCGGAATCGGAGCAAGTCGTTCTGCTGCGGGGCGGGCGGCGGGCAGATGTTTCTGGGCGAGGAGAAGGGCGAACGCGTGAATGTGGCGCGGGCGAAGGAACTGGTGGGGACGGGGGCGGAGACGGTGGCGGCGGCGTGTCCGTTTTGTGCGTCGATGTTTCGGGATGCGTTGAAGGTGGTTTCGGAGAATCCGCCGAAGCTGCTGGATATTGCGCAGATTGCGGCGCGGGGGTTGGAGGAGTAGAGCTTCGAAGTGGGGCAGGATGTGAACCGGTTGTCAACCTGGATCCCATCCTGCCCCACAAAAACGGTAGGCTTGCGCGTTTTGGCGGATGGTTTCGAGTTCTGATTCGTTGAAGCCGAATACTTCTTTCGCAAGGCGGAATTCGGTTGCCAGGTTCGCGCCGAACATGCCGGGATCGTCTGTGTTGAGGGTGACGATCACCCCGGCGTCGACCAGCCGTTTGATCGGGTGAGCCTCGAGCGACGGCACCGCGCCGGTTCGCACGTTGCTCGTGATGCAGACTTCGAGAGGGATGCCTTCTTCTCTCAGGCGGCGGCAGAGGTCGGGGTCTTCGATGGCGCGGATGCCGTGGCCGATGCGTTCGGCGCCGATATCGAGGGCGTTGCGGACCGATTCGGGGCCGTCGGTTTCGCCGGCGTGCGCGGTCAGGCGAAGGCCAGCGTCTTTCGCGTATTGGTAGGCTTCGCGGAATTCGTGTGCGGCGCCGCGTTGTTCGTCGCCGCCGATGCCGAATGAGACGACGCCGTCATCGACGTAGCGGGCGGTGAGCTTCGCGATTTCCATGACATGGTCCGGACCGAGCTGGCGGATGGCGTCGAGATTCCACCAGATTTCGACCGGCCACTGCTGGTATGCGTCTCTCTGCGCCGCGCGAATTTCGCGCCAGACGCTGTCGAAATCGTAGCCGAGCCACTGGACGACGCCTGCGCCGACGGTCACTTCGGCATACGAGATGCTCTGCTGATGGAGCGCCTGCATCATGCGGCGGGTGACCAGCGCGTAGTCGGCGGGGCCGCGCAGACGGCGCGCGACGAACTTGAAGCACTCGAGAAAGCCGGGGAAATCGGTGAAAGCCCAGACGCGCTCTACGTCATCGCGATCAGCCAGCGGATCCAGCATTCGGACGGTTTCCTGGTCGACCGTCCCCTCCAGGTGCAGATGTAACTCGGCGAAGCCCATAAAATAGAAGTTCCCATGGACGAGCTCAAAAAGAAAGTGCCTGGCGAATTTGGGGCGATTGACGCGGTGGCCGGGGGGTACTGTTCGGACCCATTCGCGATTCTCGGCCCGCATAAGGTGATGTCGCGCGATGCGTGGACCGTGAGGGCTTTTCTGCCGCAGGCGGAAACGGCGGAGGTGGTGCTGGAGGACGGGCAGCGCTTTCCGCTCGAACGGCTGCACAAGGAGGGAGTATTCGGGGCGACGATTCCGGGGGAGCAGTCGCGCTACCGTCTGGCGCTGCGCGATTGGCATGGGATGGAGAGCGAGATTGAAGATCCCTACCGGTTTGGCACGGTGATCACGGGATTCGATCTGCATCTGCATTCGGAAGGCAAGCTCAACGAGGCGTGGAATACGTTTGGCGCGCACTGCATGACGATTGACGGCGTGGCGGGCGTGCATTTCGCCGTGTGGGCGCCGAATGCGGAGGTGGTGTCGCTCGCGGGCGATTTCAATTCGTGGGATACGCGTCGGCATCCGATGCGGCTGCGGGATGCGGGCGTGTGGGAGATTTTTCTGCCGGGCGCGAAGGCGGGCGACGCGTACAAGTATCTGGTGCGATCGCGGCATCAGGGATATCAGCAGCTCAAGGCCGATCCATTTGGGCTAGGAAGCGAGAAGCCTCCGAAGTCGGCTTCCGTGGTGTGCGATCTGGATGAGCATCAGTGGGCGGATGCGGCGTGGATGGAAGCGCGCGGGGCGACGAACTGGCTGCATGCGCCGATATCGGTGTATGAGGTGCATCTGGAATCGTGGCGGCGCGGTGAGGATGGGCAGCCGCTGACGTATCGGGAACTGGCGGCGCAACTGGTTCCTTACGTGAAAGAGACTGGCTACACGCATGTGGAATTGATGCCGATACAGGAGCATCCGTTCTCCGGTTCGTGGGGCTATCAGGTGACCGGTTATTTTGCGCCGACCTCGCGTTTCGGAACGCCGGCAGATTTCATGTATTTCGTGGATGCGTGCCATCAGGCGGGCATCGGCGTGATTATGGACTGGGTGCCGGCGCATTTTCCGAAAGATGCGCATGGGCTCGCGTACTTCGATGGCACGGCGCTTTATGAGCATGCGGACCCGCGGCAGGGCGAGCATCGCGACTGGGGAACGCTGATCTTCAACTTCGGCCGCAATGAGGTATGCGAGTTTCTGGTTTCGAACGCGTTGTTCTGGCTGAAGCGTTATCACATCGATGGATTACGGGTGGATGCGGTGGCGTCCATGCTGTATCTCGATTACTCGCGGAAAGAAGGCGAGTGGATGCCGAATGCGTTCGGCGGGCGCGAGAATCTGGAGGCGATCGATTTCCTGCGGCGCTTCAATGAGGTGGCGCATACCGTGCCGGGCGCGTTTACAGTGGCGGAGGAATCGACGGCGTTTCCGGGCGTTTCGCGGCCTGTTTATGCGGGCGGGCTGGGCTTCACGATGAAATGGAACATGGGGTGGATGCACGACATGCTGCACTACTTCAGCGAAGATCCGGTGCATCGGAAGTATCACCACAACAACATCACATTCAGCATGATCTATGCGTTCAGCGAGAATTTTCTACTGCCGATCTCGCATGACGAGGTGGTTTACGGAAAGCGGTCGCTGATTGGCAAGATGCCGGGCGATCAGTGGCAGAAGTTCGCGAATGCGCGTGCGTTTCTGGGTTACATGTTTACGCATCCGGGGAAGAAGCTCCTGTTCATGGGGTGCGATATCGGGACCTATGATGAGTGGGATTCGAGCGCCAGCGTGCCCTGGGATCTGCTGCGCTACCCGATTCACGATGGATTGCGGGCGTATGTGCGGGAACTGAACCGCGCGTATCGCGAGCAGCCGGCGCTGCATCAGGTGGATGCGGAGTATACGGGATTCGAGTGGGTCGATTTTTCGGATGTAGATCAGTCTTCGATTTCATTCCTGCGGCGCGGGAAGGACGCGAACGAATTCGTGGTGGTGGCCTGCAACTTTACGCCGGTGCCGCGCGATAGGTATGCGATCGGCGTGCCGGAAGCGGGTTTTTATCGCGAAATTCTGAATTCGGATGCGGCGATGTTCGGCGGGAGCAATCTGGGAAACGCGGGCGGTGTGACGGCCGACGCAACGCCGCGGCACGGGCGGCCGCACACGATCACCATTACGCTGCCGCCGCTGGCGGTCGTTGTGTTTCATCCTGAGCGCTGACCATGAGGCGGCGGTATGACGCGATCATCGTCGGCGGCGGGCACAATGGCCTGGTGACGGCGGCATACCTCGCGCGCGAGGGACGCAGCGTGCTGGTGCTGGAGCGCCGGGAAATCGTCGGCGGGTGCGCGGTCACGGAGGAGATCTGGCCGGGATATCGCGTTTCGACCGGGGCGTATCTTGTCAGCCTGCTGCAGGAGCGTGTGGTGCGCGAACTGGAGCTCGAGCGCTTCGGTTATCGCGTGACGCCGAAGGATCCATCGTTCTTTTCCGTTTATCCGGATGGGAGGCATCTTTTCTTCTGGGGCGATGAGCGGAAGACGCTGGCGGAGATTGCAAAGTTTTCCGCGCGCGATGCGGAGGCGTTTCCGAAATATGAGGCGCATCTGGAGCGGCTGGCGCGCGTGGTGGAATCGCTGTTGCTGGTGACGCCGCCGGAGTTGCCGCTGAAGCGGCCGGCGGATTTCCTGGAATATCTGAAGCTGCTCGGGAAGTTCCGCGGGCTTGGCGCGCGCGAGCTTACGGGCCTCGTGAAGGTGTTCACGCAGAGCGCGGCGGATCTTCTCGACGAGTGGTTCGAATCGCCTGAGATCAAGGTGACGCTGGCGACGGATGGGGTGATTGGGGCGAATGGCGGGCCGCGATCGGCGGGGACGGCGTACATCCTGATGCATCACTGCATGGGGGGCGTGGGCGGACGGCGCGGGTTGTGGGGATTCGTGCAGGGCGGGATGGGAGCTGTGTCGGCGGCGATTGCGGAATCGGCGGGGAGCTACGGGGCGGAGATTCGGACGAATGCGCCGGTGCGGCGGGTGCTGGTGCGCGGCGGACGCGCGTGTGGCGTCGTGCTGGAAAACGGGGATGAGATTGAGGCGAAGATTGTGGCGTCGAATCTCGATCCGAAGGTGACGTTTCTGAAGCTCGTGGATGCGGCGGAGCTGGATCCGGAATTTCGCGGGGCGGTAGAGCGGTATCGCGTGGAGGGGACTTCGCTGAAGATGAATCTGGCGCTGGATGAGCTGCCGAGTTTCACGGCGCTGCCAGGCACGCGGGGGCCGCAGCATGGGGCGACGATGCATGTCTGTCCGTCGATTGATTATGTGGAGCGGGCGTGGGATGACGCGAAGTATGGGCGACCTTCGCAGAATCCGCTGATCGAGATGACGTGCCCGACGATTTACGATGCCTCGCTTGCGCCGGCGGGGCGGCACATCATGGGGATTTTTTTGCAATATGCACCGTATACGCTGCGGGATGCGACCTGGGATGATTTGCGCGAGCCGTATGGGGATCGTGTGCTCGATGTGATTACGGAGTATGCGCCGAATATGCGGGAGATCGTGCGGGAGCGGCAGGTGCTGAGTCCGCTGGATCTGGAGCGGCGGTTTGGGATTTCGGGCGGCAATATTTTTCATGGGGAGATGAGCCTGGATCAGATGTTTGTCATGCGGCCGGTGGCGGGGTGGGCCCGGTATCGGACGCCGGTGAAGGGGCTGTATTTATGCGGGTCTGGGGCGCATCCGGGCGGGGGAGTTATGGGTGCTCCGGGGTTCAATGCGGCGCGGGAGATTTTGAAAGATTGGTGAGATAATTGAGTTGTGATTCTCCCGGACGCATATAAGCGTGAGGCCTAGTTCTCTGACCGCCTGAAAAAGTTATATTAAACAATTGACTGCCGAAATGTTCTGGCTTATCCTGGGGCATGAGGACTTATAGGCGGCTGGAATTGCGCCTCAAGAAGGCGGACCGCAATCAACTGGATGGGATGCTC
>DASYCD010000497.1:0-8481 GCA_036500405.1 Bryobacteraceae bacterium | reverse complement strand
TCGCTGCTGGCGGTCGCTGGCGCGGCGGCTGTATTCCTGCGCAAGCGCGAGAGCCCTCTCATTTTCATCACGGGATTTTCGCTTGCATACATGGTGCTCGCCATGTCGATGCCGCACTGGATCAATCTTCGTTATCTCGGCAACACGTTTGGGCCGGTTTGCCTGCTGGCCGGGTTGGGCGCGTGGTGGATCATCGAAACCGGCTGCCAATGGATGGATACGACGGACCGGCGGCCCTTCGCGGCGGTAGCGATCGCGATCCTGATCGGCGGCGCCGCGGCGGATTACATCCGGTTCCGCCACTATTTCGTACGCGATGAGGTGGTGGACCTCTCCATCAAGTGGCTCGTCGACGAACGTAATCAATAGCGGCGACTCTGCGCTTCGGCAAGCGCGGCGTTTGCAGCTTCGTCGTCTGGAGCGAGGCGGACGGCTACGGTCGCAGCGGCGAGCGCATCGGCGTAGCGCCCCATTTTGTAATAAGCCTCCGAAAGCATCGCGTATTCGCGCGCGTGAATGCCGGCCAATGCAGTGCGATCGGCGGCTGCTGGATACGTGCGCCGATCGACGCGGATCACCTGATTCCAGACCGGCCACACAACCAAAGGAATAGCCAACGCCACGGCCGCAAGAACGGTTCCGCGCGAGGGCATCGCTGGACGGCGGCGCCACACCACGCAGGCCAGCACGATCACGGAAATCCAGCAGAGCGTCAGCAGGTAATCGAGGTGAGGCACAAAGTCGCCCACGTAGTTACTGTCCGCCAGAAACCACGGGAATCCGCCCGCCCAGAAATTGTAGACGGCGAACAAAAACGCTCCGCTCGCAAGCGCGAAAAAGCCGGCGGGGATCAGACTGACGC
The DNA here is from genome assembly GCA_036500405.1 of Bryobacteraceae bacterium. Lineage (GTDB taxonomy): Bacteria > Acidobacteriota > Terriglobia > Bryobacterales > Bryobacteraceae > BOG-234. Next base: position 7,619 of record DASYCD010000497.1, on the reverse strand, counting down.
CTACCGTCCATGGCACAAGCCACGCAAGGTACTGCACACCAAATCCGTTCGCCACGGCAAGAAAGAAGAAAAGCGCTGCGCCGGTTTGCGCGTAGACCGGCGGACGATCCGGCCGCCGATTCACCACCCACGCCGCCGCCGAGATGATCGCGAGACTTCCGTAAGCGCCCCACCGCTGAAATGCCTCATGCCACGAATCGCGAAAGAACGGCATGTGCCAGGCAGCGACCCAGGTGAGCCCCCAGTGGCCATAAATGCTCGAATAGTGGACGACCTGGCGGTAAATATCGGCGGGGTTGCGGAACAGGTAAGGAGACCAGGCAATCACAATCACTGCCGCGCCGGAAGCAAGAAACTCAATGCGGCGCCGCCAGTCCCGCCGTGCGAAAAACAAAACAGGCAGCGCAATGACGGGCAGGATCTTCACACACATCGCCGCGCCAAATGCCGCGCCCGATTGCGCATCGTGCTCGCCGCGCCAAACCGTCAGCAGCAGAAAAAACATCACCACGGAATCCGTATTGCCATGAAATCCCGAGACCAGAATCAGCGTGGGCGAAAGCGCGAACAACAGCAAACCCCAGCGAATAAGCGGCTCCTGAAGTCTCGCCTCAAACATCCGGAAGAGGACCCACAACGAGCCTATATCAGCCAGAATCGCCGGCAGCCTCAGCCAGAACGGAAAGAAAATCCCTGTGGTTTTCGCCAGCCAGCCCAGCAAACCCAGCACATGAATCATTGAGGGCGGATGATTGAACGCCGGATCGACCGCATACAGCCCGGAGCCAAACAAGGCCGCCCAGTGCGCGAAGCGCTCCCACGCATACACGTCATTCGTGCCGAACGTATTCAGCGCAAGATCGATCTTACAGAGGGAAGAAACAGCGACAGCCCCCAGAATGGCGGCTTGCCAGCGGCGCGGGAGCGCGAGATCCATGAGCCGCTACGAGACAGACTCGAGAGCGCGAACCTTACGGTCGGATTCCGCATGCGCCGCATCCAGCAGATAGGAGACCGTGGGCCGCGGTTTGATACGGGCGAAGATCTGATAACCGAACATACCGCGTGACACTTTCATAAGCGCCTGATTGATCCCGAGCAGCATCCGGCTCAGCCAGGTATCGCCCAGCGCGAGCGGGAACGGTCCCGGCACTGCGCGCATTTCCAGAACGTCGAAGCCGCACTGCTCGAACAACCGCTCAAACGACGCGAAGGTGAACAGCCGGGTGTGAGTCATATCCAGAATGCCGCGCTTACCGTAGTTGAACTGTCCAAGCAGAAGCATCACGCGCGGAATCATGAACCCGATGTTCGCCGTGCTGATGATGATCTCCATTTTCGGATTCTGTGACAGAGTTTCGCGCAGATCGTCCAAAAAGCGTTCGGGAGAAGCAAGGTGCTCAATCACATCGAGCATCAGAATCACATCCTGCTCGGCGATCGGCAACCCCACCAAGTTTTGGTTCAGATCGCGCAGATAAAACTCGTCGATATCGACGTTGCCCAGCGGGAACGCATCCACTCCCACCGCGTAGCAGCCCTTACGCTTTTTCAGCTCGGCGGCCATGTATCCACCGGCGCAGCCGAGATCGAGAACCCGCGAATGCGGCCGGATCAGATTGTACGCGAACGTGTGAGTACTCGGATAATCGAACTTCGGTGTGTACTGCTCCGTGGAAGCTACCGCGCAGTCGTAGCGGCGGTCATAGAAAATGCCGAGCTCCTGCATGCGGGCCTTGAGGGTGGAGATCACCACATTGGCCGCATACGCAATGCCGTTGACCCGGCAGATTTCGTCGCCGTAGTAAGTCGGAATCGGCAGCTCACGAATTCGGCGCTTTGCAAAAAACATGAGCTGGATGATGATCTCGGTATCGAAGTGGAAATCGTTGGAGTTCCGTTCGAATGGCACATTGCGCAGAGCATCCACCGAATAAACCCGATAGCCCGAATGGAATTCGCTCAGGTGCGACCGCAACAAGCGGTTCTGCGTCCACGTGAGAATCTTATTGCCGACGAACTTATAGAGCGGCATTCCCCCGCCCCGCGCGCCGTTCTTCGTCAACATCCTCGAGCCGAAAACCGCGGCCGGGTCGCCTTCACGGAACGCGCCGAGAAGATCCGGCAGGCATTCCGGCGCATACTGACCGTCGCCGTGAAGGAGCGCGACATAGTCGTAGCCGCGATCGATCGCATACCGGTAGCCGAGCTTCTGATTTCCGCCGTAACCCTGATTCACCGGATTGAAGAGAATCCGGATGTCGAACGGAATGCCGGCTTCGCGCGCAGCCTCGTGGCTTTTCGCGAAAGTCAGATCGCGGGATGAATCGTCAATGATGAGAATGTCGACTTCGTACTCATCGTTGAGACTCGCCGGAATGCGGCGCAGCACATCCGCAATCGTGGTTTCCGCGTGGTACGCGACGATGAAAATCAGTACCCGTTTTTTGGGGGAGGAAGACACGTCTCTACTAGTAAATAATAACGTTTCGATATTGGCAAGGTTGCCACATCAAGGTTATTTAATCTTTAGCCGCAGCATTTCCGCGGGCCAGCCGCAGCGCATTTCGCATTAATTTCAGGCCGGTCTCATCGCGAGCAGTCAGGATCGATTCCGGGTGAAACTGCACCGCCTCAATCGGCAGCTCGCGGTGACGAACCCCCATGATTACCGTGGTTTCACCGTCCCCAGCGGTGCTGGCAGTGACCTCAAGACAGGCTGGCAGCCGTTCCGGAATCGCGTACAGCGAGTGATAGCGGCCCACCTCAATTTCGCCCGGCAGCCCCTCAAAAACGCCCTTCCCTTCATGAATGACTTTCGAAGGCTTGCCGTGAACGGGGTACGGTAAAACACCAAGTTCGCCCCCGAAAGCTTCCACAATCCCCTGCAAGCCGAGGCAGACCCCGAACACCGGAATGCCCTTTTCCGCAGCCTCCCGAACCAGATCAGGGACACCGAAATCCATCGGCCGGCCGGGACCGGGCGACACCAGAATCAGGTCCGGATTTACCTGATCCAGAACTTCGAACGAAACCCCGGCGCGATAAGTCACCACCTCGGCGCCCGCCTGCCGCGCGTAGTTGGCGAGCGTGTGGATGAAGCAATCGTCGTTGTCGATGAGCAGCAACCGGCGCTTCGCTGGTTCGGGTACAGACGCGGACGCCGCGGCCACTTTCTTCTCGCCGAGCAGCCGAAAAAAGCCCGTGGCTTTCAGACGAGTTTCCGCTTCCTCAGACGCCGGATCGGAATCGTAGAGGAGCGTGGCGCCCGCTGGATAAGTCGCGTAGCCATCCCGCAGATAGGTCGTGCGAATCAGAATCCCGGTATTGATATCGCCGTTGAGCGAAAGCATTCCGATCGCCCCGCCGTACCAGCCGCGCTCACTTTTTTCCAGACTCTCGATTGCCGTCGCAGCGGCCTTCTTTGGCGCGCCAATCAGCGTAACGGCCCACATGTGGCTCAGGAAAGCATCGAGCGAATCGAAGCCGGGCTCCAGTCTGCCCGTGACGTGGTCCACGGTATGGAACAGGCCGGCGTAGGATTCGATCAAACGGCGCGCCACCACCTGCACAGTTCCGGGACGGCACACGCGGCTCTTATCATTGCGATCCACATCAGTGCACATCGTGAGCTCCGACTCTTCCTTGGCGGAGTTCAGGAGCGCACGAATATTCTTCTCATCCTGCAATGGGTCGCCGGTGCGGCGCGCGGTTCCCGAGATAGGGCAGGTCTCCACCAGATCGCCTTCCACCCGGACGAACATTTCGGGCGAAGCGCCAACCAGTTGCTCCTCCCCGAACTGAATCAGGAACTCGTACGGGCTCGGATTTGCCTTCTGCATCAGGCCGAAAAGATCCGAGGCTTTGCCTGGATAAGGAGTGCGGAAAGTCTGACGCAGAACAACTTCGTAGTAGTTGCCCTGCCGCATCCCTTCGCGAACGGTTTCAACATTCGCCATGTACTCTTCAGGCGTATGGTCGGACGTGATGGGACCAGGCTTGCGTTTTGGCTGTTTCGGAACCACTTCGCCGGTGCGTTCCAAACCACGAGTGGTGAGCTTACCCTCGGGCGTATCGAGCTCGAAATCCCAGGAGAAGCGCTCGATGACTTCGCGCTTCCGGTCCATGTAGATGATGTCGTCGAACAGAAAAAGCTGCAGATCCTTGCGAGTCTCGCGAGGCAGCCGGAGCGGGATCGGCTCGAACTGAAACAGCAGGTCGTAGCCGAACGCGCCGCCGAAGGCAAGCTTGTCGTCGGCGTCACTGCGAAATTCCTGCGTCAGCGCGCGCAGAATGGAAAACACGGAGGGTTGTTTGCTCCGCTCTTCCTCCGGGAAGAGTGCAGGCATTGGCCTCAGAACGCCGCGCAGGTTGCCGCCCTCTTCGGCAAAGCTTTCCCAGTGCGGATGATCGCGCAGCACCACCGCAAGCATGCGATTGATCGCCGCGCCGCGTTCATTCAGAGGGCGGAACGTGACTTCGCGCTGGAAGCTGACCAGTTCCAGCGGCGGGCGCACAGCTACAACGTCCCAGCGGGAGTAGCGCCCGGGATACTCATAGCCGGAGGAAAGGTAAATACCCCGGCGGCGGTCCAGATCGCGGCGGAAGCGGTCAAGCCCCGCGGCGAAAGGGAGTTTGCTCGTGACGCGCGACACGCGAATACCGCGCGGCGTCTGATACTGGACTTCCCGCATAAAATTGACTGGGTAAATACCAGTATCGCCGATGCTGTTTTTTCAGATCCGTTTTCGGACTAAACGGGGACAGTGAAGACGAAGCGCGATCCCTTGTCGATCTCGGATTCGACCCAGATTTTTCCGCCATATCGCTCAGCGATGCGCTGGCAGATCGCCAGGCCGATGCCCGTGCCGGGATACTTCTGCTGCGTATGAAGCCGCTTGAAAATACCGAACACCTGCTGGGTATATTCGGCGGCGATGCCGATGCCGTTATCCTGCACCGAGAACCGCCACAGATCGCCCACACGCTCCACGCCGACGTGAACCCGCAGAGCCGCGGCGCTCCGGTACTTAATAGCGTTTCCGATCAGATTCTGGAATATCTGCTGGAGGTGGACGGCGCCCATCGGCACAGTGGGGAGCGAATCGTGCGTAATCAGTCCATCCTGCGGCGTCGAAGACTTGAGATTCTGCAGGGTCGTTTCGAGAACAGCCGCGGCGTCCGAGGATTGCGGTTCCACGTCCGCAATGCTCGCCGCCTGTGTGTAGGCCAGCAGATCGTGCACGAGCGCCTGCATACGGAGCGCGCCCCCGCGCACGTTGGCGAGAAATTCCCGTCCAGCGTCATCAAGCACGCTGCCGTAACGCATGGTCAGGATCTCGCTGTAGATCGCCACATTCCGGATCGGCTCCTGCAGATCGTGGCTGGCTGAGTACGCGAAACGTTCAAGATCGGTGTTGACGCGAAACAGCACCTCCTGGCGATGCCGCATTTCGTACTGCCGCAGACGGGCCCGCAGCGCCGCGCGCATGGAACTGCGAACTGTATCGGGCCGCGCCGGGCGCTCCAGAAATGTGATGTTGCCCAGTACCTCCAGTTCGCGCGCCCTGCGCATGGAGGCCAGGCTTGCGCGGCCGCTGTGAGTCAGGACGACGATCGGAAGATCGGACCACGGCGGCTGCGACGCGAGAAAGCTGGTGATCGTTTCGAGCCCTTCCGCATTGAGGGCCTCCTCCGCGACGATGACGGCCGCCGCTCCTTCTTCGAGACATTCCACCAGCGCTTTCGTATCCGCGCAGATTGCGGGAGAAAGACCGTCCTCGGCGAGCGTTGCCGCAATCAGTCTGGCATCGCGGCCGCGCGGCGCGACGATGAGAATACGCACTTCAAGCGCACTGGCAGCGCTCATGTTTCCTTCAGAAGGGGCTTCCGCGCACCGCTGTAACGCGGGACGCCGGTCAGCACTCCATCAAACTCCCGTAAAGGCTGGCCGACCACTACGCCGGATAGGGTCAACTGCATCTCACGAATGGTTCGTTCATGGGCGCCTCGCCGCTTCTTGACGACAGAAATCGCCTGGCGAATCGCCCCCTGCGCCTCAAAGTAGCGCAGAAGAATAACAGTGTCCGCGAGAAAACTAACATCCACGGGCGCCGACATAGACCCCAACATGCCGTGCTGCGCCATGACCAGCAGAGTCACGACGCCCATCTGACCGAGGTAGGTCAGAAGCTCGTGCATCTGGATGATCAGGAAGCGCTCGTTCGGCATCGCGTTGATATAGCCGTTCAGGCTGTCGATTACCACCATGCGAGCGCTGTGGGATTCCACCCTGTGGCGGATGTGATTGGCGAACTCACCCGGAGAAATCTCTGCGGGATCAATCTGGATTAATTCAAGAAGGCCCGATTCTATGTGCGGACCAAAAGCCATTCCCAGCCCGGCGGCACGCTGCAGAAAAGTGTCATTTCGCTCTTCGAACAGATAACAGAGGACGGGCTCTCCGCGCTCGAGCGCGGAAATCATAAATTGTGCGGAGATGGTGCTCTTCCCGCAGCCCGCCGGCCCCAGGATCAGCGTGCTGGAGGATCGGTCCAATCCACCTCCAAGCAGCGAGTCGAGTTCGCTGACGCCGCTCTTGATCGTCGTGGGAGGAACCACCACCGAGCCTATGTGCTCGCGCACGGCAAGGCGCGGAAAGACTTCCACGCCGCCGCCACGAATTACGAAATCGTGGAGGCCGTCGCGGAACGCCACGGCGCGCATCTTAATGACGTGAAGCTGGCGGCGCGTGGTCCCGTAGTCGCGGGTTTCGCGCTCCATCCGGATCACGCCGTGCGCGATGCTTTGCAACTGTTGCTCGTCTTTCGATGAGGTCAGATCGTCGAGCACCAGGACCGTGCATTTTTTCCCGACAAAGAACTGCTTAAACCCGAGAATCTCGCGCCGGTAACGCGCCACGGTCTGCGAAAGAATTTTCAATTCCGAGACGGAGTCAAGCGCAACACGAGTGGGCTGAATGCGCTCTACCTCTTCACGAATGCGGCGCGTGGTTTCGGCCAGTTCCACATCTGCGGGGTGGTAAACCGTATAGTCGCTCTCTTCGACCATTTTCTCGGCCAGCGAATCGAGTTCCAGAAGGTGGAGGCCATCGAGCGACCAGTTATGCGACCGCGCGACCTCATAGAGCTCTTCGGCCGTCTCGGAAAGGGTCACATAGAGGACCGTTTCGCCGTTCCGAACTCCTTCCAGAAGGAACTGCAGAGCCAATGTCGTTTTTCCGGAACCAGGGCTGCCTTCGACTACGTAGAGGCGGTTCCGCGGGAGGCCGCCCCGAAGGATTTTGTCGAGTCCGTCGACGCCAGTTCTTGCTTTCGAATCAGTTAGTTGCTGGGAGTCCCGGTCGGGCATTGGTTATCTCGTCCCCACGTGCTGCGACATACGCAATTGCACTCGCTTGCAAATGTCATGCCAAATTTTTGGGCACAAAAAAGCCCGCTCGAAAGCGGGCTCTCTTCTGATAAATTGGGTTCGTTTTTTCGAATTGTCTATCGGGCGGGACCTCGTCCACCGCCGCGTCCTGAGCCGCCGCGGCCACCCGAACCCCCAAAAGCGCCGCGCGGGCGTGGCGGGTTGGCAACGTAGGCCTGGGTATCGTG
>DASYCD010000496.1:0-7657 GCA_036500405.1 Bryobacteraceae bacterium | reverse complement strand
CAAGAACAATCACATCGCGGCTGCGGGCGGCGTTACTCAGGCCATCACTGCCGCGCGCGCGGCCTCCACACTTCCCATCGAGATCGAGGTCCGCACGCCCGATGAACTCGACGAAGCGCTCGCCGCCCACGCCGATCATCTGCTTCTCGATAATCTGACTCCCCGCGAAGCCAAAGACTGGATCGCCCGCATCGATAAGCGCGCGAAAGTGGAACTCTCGGGCGGCGTCACGCTCGACACCGTGCGCGACTACGCCGACACCGGCGCCGATTTCATCTCCGTCGGAGCCATCACTCACTCCGCGCGTGCCGTCGATATCAGCTTTCGCCTGGAGCTTTTGTGATCCTGCGCCTCCGCTCTACTTCGTCCACCATGAAGGATGCGGCGGCGCTCGCAGCAAAAGGCCAGCCTCACGGTACGGCTGTTGTTGCTGATATTCAGACCGCGGGGATCGGCCGTCACGGCCACTCCTGGCACTCCGAAGATGAGGGCGGTCTCTACCTCTCGATCGTCCTGCGTATGTCGCTGACTTCCGCATCGATGCCGCTTCTCACCATGGCCCTCGGCCTCGCTGTACAGCGCGCGGTGAATGATGTCGCGCAGGTCGCGACCGATCTCCGCTGGCCCAATGACGTGATGCTGAGCGAACGCAAGCTCGCTGGCATTCTCGTACAGGCGGCGGGCGACGCGCTGATCGCCGGTATCGGCGTCAACGTCAACCAGGAAACGTTTCCCCTCGACCTCGCCGCCATCGCCACATCCCTCAAGCGCGAGACCGGACACGAATTTTCGAAAGACGATCTTGCAAGTCGCATCGTCGCCGAATCGCTGCGCTACGCTGCCCTGCTCACCGAAAAAGGCCGGCTCGAAATTCTGCGCCGCTTCGAGCAATCCTCTACCTGGCCGCGCGGCAAAGCGGTCGAAATCGACGGCCATATTCGCGGCGTGACGGCGGGGCTCGATGAGAACGGCTTCCTCCTCGTCCAGACGCCCCATAAGCTGGAAACCGTTATTGCTGGCGGAGTCCGGAGCCTCTAATGCGAGTTGCCGGAATCATGAGCGGTACTTCGCTCGATGGCATCGATGTCGCCATCGTCGATATCCACGGACGTGGAATCGAAACCGTCGCGCACGCGAGCTTTCCGTATAGCCCCGCGCTACGCTCCGCCATTCTCGGGGTGTCGAACACGGAGTGCGCCACCGTCGCAATTTCGCGCCTCAACTTTGAACTCGGCGGACGTTACGCCAAAGCCGTCGCCGAAACCTGTCGGCGCCACAAGGTTCCGCTCGAATCCATTGAGCTGATCGGCTGCCACGGCCAGACCGTTTATCACGAAGGCGCAGGTTCCCGCCGCAACACGCTGCAAATTGGCGAAGCCTCGGTGATCGCCGAGCAACTCGGCATCCCGGTCGTCTCCGACTTCCGCACGCGCGATATCGCCGCCGGCGGCCAGGGTGCGCCGCTCGTGCCACTGGTCGACTACCTCCTGTTCCGCAGCCCCACAAAATCGCGCGTGGCCCTTAATATAGGTGGCATCGCGAATATTACGGTGCTCCCGAAAAATGCAAAGCCCGAACAGGTGATCGCGTTTGATACCGGCCCCGGCAACATGGTGATCGACCAGTTAACGGCCCTGTTCACCAAAGGGCGACAGACTTTCGACCGTAACGGCAGTATCGCGGCGGAAAACGACTGCAACCGCGCGCTTCTCGATAAGCTCCTCCGCCATCCTTATTACTCAGCACGCCCCCCGAAGACCGCGGGCCGCGAGCAGTACGGCGCTGAATTCATCGAAACGCTTCTCGCAACCCGGCTCCCCGTGCCGGATCTCATCGCCACCGCGACGGTATTCACAGCCGCCACCATCGCCGCCGGAATTCAGCGCTTCGCGCCGGAAACGCAGGAAGTAATCGCGGCGGGCGGCGGCGTCCACAACTCGCAGCTCATGGCGCAACTCGCGGCTTTTCTTCCCGGCTGCCGCGTGACGACCACCGCGGAATTCCGCGTCGATCCCGACGCGAAGGAAGCCATTGCATTCGCGGTGCTCGCGCATCGCACCTGGAAAAAACAAACCGGCAACTTGCCATCCGCCACCGGCGCGCGGCATGCTGTTGTACTGGGCAAGGTGACTTTTGGAACCAAATAAGATCTCTGTCGTAATCGTTTCGTTCAATCGCGCGGCGGACCTCCGCCGTTCGCTGGAGGCTCTGACCGCGCCGGAAGCAGGCCTGCAGGTCGTCGTGGTCGATAACGGCTCGCGCGATGGCGCGGCTAATCTCTCCGATGATTTTCCCGATGTCCGCTTCAGCAAGCTGCCGCGTAACTTTGGCCTCACGCGCGCGCTGAATATCGGTATCCGCGCCGTCGAGCGCGATTACATTCTTCTTCTGCATGACGATGTCGTGATCGAGCCCGCAGCAGTCAACGCGCTGGCGGATGTGCTCGAAGAGCGGCAGGATGTCGCCGCAGTTTGCCCGAACCTGAACAGCCCGCAGATTCGCCCGCTGCCGAATCCCGCTCAGCCCGACCCGCCCTTCGAAACGCCACCCGCTGGCGAGGACACCGTTGCCGCCTGCGTCTCCGGCGCAGCGCTGATGGCTCGCTCGCACTTCTTTCGGTCCATGGGCCACATCGACGAGCGGTACGGGAATTACGGCAGCGCGATGGAGATCTGCAACCAGATCCGTACCTCGGGCCGCAAGATCCTGGTGCTCGGAAACGTGAACGCGATTCACGGCTCAGACCCCTCGCCCATGCCCTCCGGCACTCTTAAAGCAGATCGCGCCACCGGCATCGCCGCTTACATCGGTAAGCACTACGGTATGGCTGCCGGGATAGCCTACAGGGTGAAATCCTTTGCTTTCACCGGTACAAAGATCGATGGTTCGGGCTAAACTATAAAACAGAATGGAGCCGTTATGGTTGGTAGTCCTCTCGGTCTTCAGCGCGTCGGTTGCGGGTGGACTCGTCTACTTTGTGATGCGCTCCAGCACCGACGTCCTCCTTGCCCGCCAGCGTGAGAAGCTGGCGGCTGCCCAGGCCGCGCTCGGCGTCCAGAAGGAAGCCATCGCCGACTCGATGAAGTACGCGAAGGAGAGTGCCCGCCGCGAGGCTCTGGACGATTTCCTCTCCGATATCCGGATCGAGGAGCGCCATTATATCCGCGAGCACAGGGCTCTGTTCATTACCCGGAAATCGGTGGTCCGCCAGGAGCGGATCTTCTTCCGTAACCTGCCGCTTTCCAACTGGATCGAGCAGGAGATGCCGTACGAGGAAGGCGCCGATATCGATGCGCTGGCCCGGACGATGGCCGTCTTCGCTCCCGAGGCTCTGCTGGAAGACGCGGCGCCTGCCCGCCGCTTGTTGCGTTGAATTATGCTGCGCTGAACCTGTGAACTTGCGGTCACAGTTGCGTCAATATCGGCGCACCTGTGGGTCGATTTCGAGGCTCCAGCGGTCGATGCCGCCGGCCATGCTCTGGCAGTTCTCGATGCCCTGGCGCCTGAGCCAATCCACAACAGACAAACTACGAACGCCGTGATGACAAAACACGCAAAGGTCGATATCCCCGTCCAGACTCTGCAGGTGTTGCGGGACGGTGCGCATCGGAATCAGTTCCGCGCCCTCAATCTGGCAGATAGCGTGCTCCTCGGGCTCCCGCACGTCAATCAACCGGATATGATCGCCACGGTCCAGTTTCGCTTTCACTTCGGCGGGTGTGATTTCGAGCGCAGGTTCGGCCATGCCGCGAGTGTATCAACCGAAACGCGGCGAAACCCGCGGAAACAGACGTGCCGTCAAAGAGAGTTGCTATACTTGATGAAAGTTCAATCGCCATCTCTAATGGGTTCCTTCTGAAGATGAAGTCCTTTTGTGCCCTTACTTTGCAGGCCGTACTGGTGGGCGTGTGCGCACTTGCTCCACTGGTCGCCCAGACCGCCGGCTTTAACACCGGGGAGGCCGCCCATCTGGTGATCGGGCAGCCCAACTTTACTTATGGCGATTACGGCGCCACCGCTAATCTGCTCGGCTCGCCGAGCGGCGTAGCTTATGCGAACGGCGTCCTGTGGGTCGTCGATTCGAACCGAATCGGCGCGACCCCGAACAACAACCGCATCCTGCGCTACAGCGATGTGAGCAGCTATCCTTCGCTCACCGACCAGCCGGATATTCCGGGCAGCGTTTGCGGCGTCTGCCGCGGTACCGCCAGTCTGGTTCTGGGCCAGCCCGATTTCACTTCGTTCGCGACGGGGCTCGGTCCCAATCGCCTGCGCAATCCAACCGGCATCGCCACCGATGGCAACGTGCTCGCGGTCGCCGATACCGATAACAATCGCGTTCTGATCTGGCTTCACATGCCGACCGCAAACGGTCAGCCTGCTGACGTGGTGGTAGGGCAGAAAGATTTCAATTCAGCCGCCGCCGTTTCGCCCAATCAGAATTCGCTCCGCGCGCCCTCGGGCGTGTGGATTTATGGCGGCAAGCTCTTCGTCGCGGACACATTCGATAACCGCGTCCTCATTTATAACCAGATTCCGACGAAGAACTACGCTGCCGCCGATGTAGTTCTCGGCCAGACCAGCTTCACGGCATTCGTTCAGCCTGACCTCTCCCAGGCGAACGGCACGGCGACTGCGTCGAACATGCAGACTCCGGTTTCCGTGACCACGGATGGGACGCACCTGTTCGTCTCGGATCTCGCGCAGAACCGCGTCCTCATCTGGGACAGCATTCCGACTTCGAACGGCGCGCCCGCCGATTACGAGGTCGGGCAGCCAGACATGTCGAGCGCGGCCACCAACAACGCGGTCCGGGTCAACTCCACAAGCGTTGATGCCGATCAGAATTTCACCGATATTACTCCAATTCTTTGCGACACAAACGGCACGGACACGGTGACCGGAACGAAGCTTTATCCGGCTCGCTGCGAAAAGACTCTCTCGTTCCCGCGCTATGCGTTCTCCGATGGCACGCGGCTCTTCATCGCCGATGGCGGCAATGATCGCGTAATGATCTTCAATCAGATCCCCACGACCAACGGCGCCGCGGCGGATGTCATTCTCGGCCAGCCGGACGCCTTCAGCGATCACACCGGGGACAATCCCGATGGCACCAACGCTTTCGAAACGCCATCCGGCATCGCGTATGACGGAACGAATCTGTATGTCAGCGATACTTACAATCGCCGCGTCATGGTCCATACGCCGGGACTGCAGAACATCCCGCTCAACGGCGTCAGCAACGCGGCGAGTCTCTCAGTGCATGCGGTGGGAACGGTTTCGATCCTCGGTTCGATCACGGCGAGCAATACGGTGACGATCAAGATCGGTTGCACCGGCGGTCCTCCGGATTGTACGGTGGCGACAGCGACCTACCTGCACACGGTGACCGCGGACGACACGCTGACGACGGTCATTCAGGATCTGATCGACAAGATCAATAAGGGTGACACGAACGCGACAGCCCTGTTTAATACCACGGCGAACACAATTGTGCTCACCGCGAAGGCTCCGGGCGCGGATGGCGGCAACGTCACGCTCTCCGCCACGAACTCAACCAACTCGACGATTATTGCCCAGGCATCCGACGCGACGCTCAACGTCTATCTTCAGAATCCGGCCCAGATCGCGCCGGGTACGCTGGTCCAGATTCTCGGCAACAATCTCTGCGATTCGACGGGGTCGGCGGATTTCTCGAACACCTACCTTCCCACGGAGATGAATAACTGCGCTCTCTATGTGGATGGTGTTCGCGCGCCCTTGCTCTATGTCTCGCCGACTCAGGTGAACGCGCAGATGCCGCTCGAATTTTCGGACCGCACGAGCGTCAGCGTGTATCTGAGAACGGCGCACGCGGATGGGACTGTGACGGCGACCACGCCGATTGCGACCACAATCGTGCCGCAGAACCCCGGCATTTTCGCTTATCCGGGCCGGGATCCGCGGCCGGGCATCGTTTATCACGCTTCCTCGCAGGCGTTTGACATTGTCGATCTGAACGGTATTCCGCAGGTGGGCGATGCCGCAACCCTCATTGTGGGACCGAACGCTCAGTCCTATTCGGACGGGAACGTCAACGTTGTGAAGGACACGAACACCGTTACGGGCGTGGGGACCAACTGGACGCAGGACATGGCCAGCGGCAGCGCAGTGATCTCCGGCAACCTCTACAAGATTGCATCGGTCAACAGCCCCACAAGCCTGACGCTCGCGACCAACTACGTCGGAGTGACGGGAAACGGGTTCGTCCAGACTCTGTTTTTCGGGGGCAAAGTCTACAGCTACACCGAGACGGCGACCGATACGATTTCCACTACGACGGACGGGCTGATCGCCGCGATCAACGCAGGTCCCGACCCCTATATCTACGCGGTACGCGCCAACGAATACAACCGTCTCATTATCTATTCGTACGTTTCGGGGCCGGCGGGCGAAAACGTCAAGATTTTCGGCCAGGCCAGCACCACGTCCGACAATACAGCCGGCGCGCAGATCAGTGTTTCGGTCTACAACCCGGCGACGGGCTACGATCATCCCGCGGGTCAATTGGTGACGAGCGATAACCCCGCCATTCCGGGCGAAGCGCTCTATACGTTTGCGACCGGCATTGGGCCGACGAACCCGGCGGATATCCCCTCGGGCTTCGTCTACCGGGGCGGCAATGACAATCCGCCTGCCGTGAACGTCGACTCGATTCTCGTGCAGGGTCTGGTTGCAACCCCCATGAACGTGGCGCTGGCGCCGAACACCGCCGGCGTTTACTACGTGGAGTTTGCGCTGAATCCATCGCTCTCGACCGACGCCTTCTCGCAAATGACGATCGCTCAGCAGTTGTTCATCAGTAATGTGGTCACGATACCGATCGTCATTCCTGGAACGACAACGCAGCCGCCGACGGTGACCAGCGTCTCTCCGGCTATTGGTCCGATTGCCGGAGGCAATACGGTGACGATCAGCGGCACCAATCTGCAACAGCCAGTGACCGTGACGTTCAACGGCGCCAATTCGCTGAACTACCAGTCCATCAATCCAAACAGCATCACGGCGACAGTCCCGGCCGGTACAGCCGCTGGCGCCGTCAGCGTTGTGGTGACGACGGCTTCGGGAAGCAACGCGGCGAACACACTCTATACGTATTCCGCCGGCCCAACTGTCACGAGCATCAGTCCTTCCTCGGGCCGTATCAGTGGCGGCACCGCGGTGACGCTTACCGGTACGGGGTTCACGGGCACGAGCAGCGTCACCTTCTCCGGAGTCAACGCTCAGAGCTTTGCGGTGGTCAGCGACACGACCATCACGGCCGTCACGCCTGCTGTTTTGCAGGCCTTCAGCGCGTCAGTGGTTGTGACGACGCCGGGCGGAACCGCGAGCACAACTTATCAGTATTCGGCGACGGCAACATCCGCGCGGCCCTCCGCAGGCGAGACGCTTCGCCGTGGGTCAACGGCCCTGCGCCGCCGCTGAAGCCCGTAGAAAGACGGACACTTACGGGGCGGCTTAAAACGGTCTGATAGACTGCTGTTTTTATGCCACAAATTGATGTTCCGCTGGTACGCGGACGGTTCGGGGCCACCTCGCGCCCTGACAACTGGTGGATCCAGCCACTGGCTGTTTTTCTGGGATTTTCCGCCTTCATTATCTACTCGACATGGGCGGC
>DASYCD010000495.1:0-19474 GCA_036500405.1 Bryobacteraceae bacterium | reverse complement strand
ACAGCCTGTCGCTCGTTTTATAGCTGAGCAAGGCATCAATCTTCCCAGCGGAGTTCGCCTGAAACGGGAGCACGTCTCATACATCAGCCGGTGTATCAAAGAAATTCTGACCAAGCCCCGCTGACGTGCCCCCGATAAACTAAACCACTGATAATTTGGAAAGCTCCGAAAATCAACGAGGAGTTTTTCAGATGAAGAAGACGAAGCACAGCGAAGAGAAGATCATCGGTGCGGTGAAGCAGTTGGAAGCTGGCCGGCCGGTGAAGGAAGTGGCCCGGGAGATGGGCGTGACGGACCAGACTCTGTACAACTGGAAGGCGAAGTTTGGCGGGATGGAAGTCAGCGATGCGAAGAAGCTGAGGGCGCTGGAGGAAGAGAACCGGCGGCTGAAGGAGATGGTTGCCGATCTGAGTCTGGACAAAGCGGCCCTAACGACGGTCATAAGAAAAAACGGCTGGAGCTTGTGAGCGCGAGGCGGGACGTGGCGCTGGTGATGGCAGAGCATGCCATTGCCGAGCGTTATGCCTGCAAGCTCCTGGAAGTGGACCGCTCGACCTATCGTTATGAGCCGCGGCCGGACAGGAACGCGAAACTGCGCGAGGCGCTGTGGGTAGTGGCGAAACAGCAGCCGCGTTACGGCTACCGCCGTCTATGGGCGCTGCTGGTGCGGCAGGGATGGGAGGTGGATGTGAAGCGCATTCACCGGCTCTACAAAATCGAAGGGATGATGGTGCGGCGGCTGAAGCGAAAACGGCTGAGCCGGCCTGTACCGGTGAACCCGCTGTTGGTGCGGCCGAATCAGGAATGGGCCATGGACTTTGTGTCGGATGCACTGGCAACCGGGCGTGCTCTGCGAACGTTTAACCTGATTGACAGCTACACCAAAGAATCGCTGGCAATCGAAGTGGGCACAGGAATCTCCAGCAGGCAGGTGACACGAGTGCTGGAGCGCGTGATGGAAGCACGCGGGGTTCCGGGCGCGATTCGGTGTGACAACGGGCCGGAGTTCACCAGCCTGTACTTCACGGAGTGGTGCAGAGATCGGAGCGTCACGGTGCATTACATCCAACCCGGCAAACCGGTGCAGAACGGGCACGTGGAAAGCTTCAACGGACGATTCCGGGACGAGTGCCTGAACGCGAACTGGTTTGTGAATCTGACCGATGCACGCCGAAAGATCGAGGCATGGCGAAAGGAGTACAACGAAGAGCGTCCACACAGCAGCCTGGCATATCGGACGCCGGATGAGTTCGCCAAAATCTGCTCAGAGCTCACCAGCAGGATGGCCGCCACCCCACCGGACCGCCCGTCGGGACTGGCGGATCGCACGGCGGTGCTCGCCGGCAAGGGTTCGCTGGCGCCGTGCCCTGACGGGCACGCCCTTGCCGACTCCGCGCCGCCGTGCAGTGGAACATGATCGCGACGGGCGGCTCCGGCGGGATGGCTACACGACAGTAGTATGAAGAGGAAAAACCGGGATTTTCCAAATTACGATTGGTAGAGAAAACCGGGGCACGTCAGATTCACGTCCTGTTGCACGTCAACGGACGCGGTAAAAGTCGCAGAATAGCCATTCTGCCTGGAAAAGCCCGCTCCCACCGCCCGTCCCGCGTCGTGCTCATCCGGTCGCATCGCTTCGCTCAACTCCCTCGGCACGCCACGCGCCGGAAGCGATATTCCGGTTGCGCGGGAGAATCTATTCTAAATGCGCCTGCGGCAGCATGGAACCCTTGCGCCGTGGGTTTCTGCGGCTCTTACATAATCCGGCGTTATCCGAAGTCGGCACGCTCGTCGCTGGTGCTCCTCGCTCAAATCGCCGTCTTCCGATAACGCGGGTTTATGTAATCGCAAGCGGGATTAGATCCGCGCGGGATCGTTGACGGCTTCGTCCCTTGATTGCCGCGCTGAATGCGCGCGGTGAGGTGTGGGGGCGTTCCCCTGCAACCCCCGGCCCCCTTTCCCTGTCATTGATGGTTTCGCACCGGTCCTCGCCGTCAAGGGTTCGCTATCGCCGCGCCCAAAGCCGCGCGCCCCTGACTGCTCCGGGCCGCTGCAAGAAATGCGAGCTGGGTATCAGGGAAAGGGGGCATCCGGTCTGGAGACTCCGCGACGTTTCAGAATCTGAATAAGTGGAACGGGCCGCAGGGTCAAGGTTGGAAATCAACTGGCTTCGAAAAGTTGCGGAGGGCTGTGCTTTTTGAGCGCGCGCCCCGCAGGTACCGGGGTACATCCCCTTGACAACGTCGCTACAGGGACTTTCACAGGGACTCTGGTTAGATATCGCGGGTATCGGTGAGCAGGCGTGAGCACCCGACGACGGGCCGAAAGACTGATATGCTGGAACTTAGAGCAATTGAGAGCAATGGTGAACAACGGTAAAAAGCGCCCTTTGCGCGACTCTTAATCAGTAGGTTGAAGGTTCGATTCCTTCCGCGTTCACCACTGCTTTCAATCACATCCTGGTTTTTCTGCCTGCCGCAACGTAGTCTCTGCTGCCGCTTTGCGACGATTCTGACGCGCGAGTAACGGGCCATTCGGGTATTAACCTGGCTGATGCGGCTGGAAGTGGTCGTAGCCTTTGGGTTCGAGGGGCTCGCCTTCGAGGCGAACTTCTCCGGGCGAGCCTGTGGTGATCACCCCGATGCGGGTGAGTGCGAGGCCGTCGAGTATGGCCGGGACTCGCGTGCCTTGACGGACGCAGAATATGAGCTCATACTCTTCGCCTCCGTGAAGCGCTTGTTCTGGCGTCGCGCCGGGGAAGCGCGGCGGCGGCACGATATCAGCGGACATATTTGAGGCGAGGCACAAGCGATGCAGGTCGAGCGAGAGGCCGTCGCTGATATCCATCGCCGCCGTCGCGTGAAGCTTCTCGCGGAGAAACCGTCCGAGCGCCAGACGCGGCTCCGGATTGAGGTGGCGTTTCTTCGCTTTACCTTTATTGGTTGCGAGTCCGAGCGCCGAGCCTCCGAGCACTCCGGAGACATAAATTTCGTGTCCGGGTCTCGCTCCGCTGCGCAGCAAAGCCGTGGCTCGCGGAACTGTGCCACAGACGGTCACGTCGCAGGCAAAAGTTTCTCCTCGCGACAGATCGCCGCCGGCGAGGATTGCCTCTCTTGACTTCGCGAGCGTGTCGAAAAAATCCTGCGTCCAGCGGTCGGACGCCCATTTCGGCAGACAGACCGACGCCAGGCAGAACGTCGGCGTGCCTCCCATGGCAGCGATATCGCTCAAACTGCGGGCCAGGGCCTTTCGCGCCACATCCGCGGCTTTATGGGTTTCACGCAGGAAATGAACGCCTTCTATAAATAAGTCCGTCGTGAAGAGCAGGTCGTCGGCGCTGCCGCGTGGGCGGTAGATGGCGCAATCATCTCCAACTCCCGCTACCAGCGCAGATCCGGGTGGGATTCGGACCAGCTTGCGGAGACTTTCGGTAATGGTTCTTTCGTCAGGCAAGCCGCAGTCTAACATTGGTCCGAATATGGTTGAACCGATCCCCCCGCTTGTGAGACAATTCGTGACGTTGTATACACAAAAGGCTTCCGGCATTATCTGGAAGTCTTTTCAGGAGAAGGTTTGTGAAAGAAAAAGGAACAGTGAAATGGTTCAACGCTGCCAAGGGCTTCGGCTTCATTCAGCGTGAAAGCGGGGACGACGTGTTCGTCCATTTTTCGGCGATCGAGGCCTCCGGTTATCGCTCCCTGGATGAGGGCGCGGCGGTGGAATTCGAAGTGAAACAGGGTCCGAAGGGGCTGCAGGCGGAGAACGTTACCAGGGTCTAGCCCGGCTTGAGCTGAGTCACTGGATCGGAAAAGCCCCGGCTTCGCGGCCGGGGTTTTTTATTTGGCGTCCGCGGTAATGCCGGAATCGAGCCAGAGCTTGACGCGGTTGCTCTCTTCACCATTCACAACGACGCGCAGTTCGGTGGCGCCCCGATTGACAATCGCCGGAATCTGGAGCTCGACCAGATAGCTGCCAATCAGCGTCGGAGCGAGCGTCGCGCTGGTCACGCGGATGGGGGTTCCATCCAGAAATGCCGTGACCGGCGCAATCACGGACGGCGGCGAATCCACCGGGGCCGGGACATTGGTCGGCCAATCCGGACTGACGCGGCCGAGCCCGGTTGCCAGAACCTGAATCGTACTGCCCGCGCGGATCGGCGTACCCGAGTCAATCACGAGTCCGCTCGAAGCATCGAGAACCATCGGCGCGCCATCGGCATCGACGAAGATCGCAGGCGAGGCCTGCTTCACGTTGAGAGGCGCGAGCCACATTCCGCCGTCGCTCCGCTGCACGGCCAACTGAAATGTGCCGGGAGTGGCTTCGAACGGCACTTGCAGCTGAGAACTCTGATCGGACGAGATCAACACCGGGAAAACGTTCGGTCCGCTGGACGCCTGTTTGACGTTTGCGCCGAGCACGCTGATCAACGAGCCGGGCGCGGCTGCGCGATCGCTCATATCGGCGCTGTTGACTATGCGGGGAGCCTGCGCGAGGTGCGGCGCGGGCGCTTCGAAAACGCCGAAGCCTTCGAGGAGAACGGTGAGAGTGCCATCCGGATTCAGGCGAGTGTCCCAGGCGGATGCGATGGGAAGATTGCCCTGGAGCGGGCTCCATGTGGCGGGCACGCGATCCGCCGCGTTCAGGGCGACGCGTCCGGAGAAAATGCCGTTGTCGGTGGCGGCGTAGACGACGCCCGCCGTGCTGTCCGCCGTGATGCCGTGGATGGCGCCGCCGTTGAGGTTGCCGGTGATGTTATCCCAGAATTTTCCGCCGCTGGTGGTGCGGTAGAGTTTGCTGCCGGAGACCGCGAGCGCTGCCTGCGGATTAGCGGGGTCGATCCAGAAACGGCTGACGATATCCGCGCCTTCGAGCGTGACGGGCGCGAGGCTTCCGTCGGTGGCCACCGTAAAGACGCGCCCATCCGCCGTGCCAGCGTAGGTCATGTTTCCGGCTTGCGCAGCGGCCGTGGCCACCAGTCCATACTTCGCGGCGAGCGACGCGCGGAGCTCGGCTTCAGCGGGTACGCCGTCCGTGAGAACCCATTTGCCCGCGGTGACGGAAGCGAGCCGGGGCGCGACGGGAATACCGCCTGGCAGGAGCGCGTCGGCCAGAACCAGGGTTCGCTGGGCGGTGAGCGCGCGGGCGTTGAGGTTGGGGAGATTGTCGTTGAGGCTCTGCCAGGAGAGGCCGCCATCGAGCGAGCGCCAGACGCCGGATTGGTTCGATGCCACAATATCGAGCGGATTAGCTGGCGAAACAGCGAGGGCGGTAAAGCCGCCACCGATGATGGACTGGCCTCTGAAGCCGGTGAGGTTCGTCCAGACGCGGCCATCCTCGGAACCGAAGAGATTGTCGCGGGTAACGGAATAGCGCCGCCCACCGGCGAGTAGCTGAACGCCAGCTTCCGGCCGCAGGACGGCGGGAGGTGGCGGGAAGGGAGTGGGAACGACGTCGGTCGAATTCAGCTTCCAGTTCTGGAAGTCCGTGGTTTCGAAAATCTTGCCCGATTGCGCCTGCGCTTCGAGGCGCTGCCCGCCCGCCACGTACCAGACAGAACGGACGGGTCCGCTGGCGGGACCGGCGAGGCCGGTATTGACCGTGTAGCCAGCTATGTGGTTCCAGGCAGGCGCGTCCTGCGCGTTCACACCTGTTGCCAGGCAGCCCAGCGCAGCCAGCGTGGAGACCGCTCGAATCCTCAGTCGCATTACGCGGTTGTCATGCTCCGGTACGTCTTTTCGGCAACTCGACCCGAGATTTCGATAGCAGCGCAAAAAAAACGCACTGTACCAGGGCCGACACACCGCCTGTGTCCCGATTCTACCGTATTCCGGCAGCGAGAATTTGGAACTAACTGATTCGTCAAGCCTTGCAACTTTCCCTCCAAACAGGCCCGATTCTTGCCTGCACTTTTGGTGGTATTCTGTAGGATATTTTCGAATGTCGCGTCTATCTACAGCGCTGAAGTGTATTGTGCCGCTCGTCCTGCTTACGGGGCTGGGCACGGCCGCACTCGGCCAATCGATGACGCATATACCGATGGCAACTGATGGCGCAGCGAAACTTGTCGCCATGACGGGGCAGGTTTCAGTGCTGCGTGACAGTGAGCCGTGGGCGCTGCATGTGAACGATTACGTGCAACCGATGCAGGTGATTGTGACCGGCGACAACGGATCCGGGATGTTCAAAGTCGCGGACGGCAGCACGTTCGAAGTCTTTCCGAACTCCAGAGTGTTTTTCCGGGCGAATCGCGGTAACTGGGACGATCTGCTCGAGCTGATTCTGGGCAAGATCAAAGTGCAGATCGAGCATCTGGGCGGCGTGCCGAACGGCAACAAAGTCCATACGCCGACGGCAGTGATTTCGGTGCGCGGGACGACGTTCGACGTGGAGTACGACCCCGATAAGGAATATACGACCGTTACCGACGAGGACGGGTCGGTGGAAGTGGCGCGCGCGACGCGGCTGAACGACAAGAAGATTCTCCACGCGAACGAATCGATTGTCGTGTACAAGAATGAGTCGCTGGGCAAGTCGGGGATCGATAAGGGCGCGCTTGCGCAACGTGTTGTGCGATCCGCGATGGACGCTCTTTCGCAGGCGGCTATTAATTCGCGGATGAGCACCCCGGCATCTGGCGTGCCGAGTGGCGCCGCTGTGGGGCCCTCCACCGGGGCGGGCGATCATGACGGTTCTTCGAAGACGGGCGGGGCTCCTCCTGCTCCCAGTGCTCCACCACCTCCTCCTCCCGCGCAGTAACTGCATCATCAGGATTTTCTAATCTGCCATTCGGGTGCTAGCCTGAGAACGAATGCGTCTGCGCCCTGCTTTTCTGGCGGCGGGTATCGCCGCTCTAGTCTCCTCATGGCTCGGAATCAGGGCTCAGCAGCCGCCGCCCGCGCCCGTGAGCCGGCTCTCCATGCAGGCTCTTTCGCTCGATCCAGCCGACGTGACGGCGTTGACCGGAGAGATTTCGCAGCGCTCGGAGCGGCTGAAGCCGCTGTTCGCGCGGGTGAATCCCGATGGGTGGGTGCAGAAGGGCGCGCCCCAGGTCTATGCATCGCAGTGGAAATCGCTCGGAGAGCAGAATACGTCGATTCAGGTGGATATGGCGGATGCGGGCCAGCATACTGATGCGATGCCCCCGATGATGAGCGCGCTGTTTCGCATTCACCGGTTCGATATGGATCTGGAAGGGATGATTCCGGCGATCCGGCGCTACCAGGATGAGTCGCTGGCGGATCAGATCGAAGCTGTGTTTGCTGGCGATCAGCGTGCAGTGGAGAAGCTGCAGCAGTATGTCCTGGATCTGGCGAACGAGAAAGAGCGGCTGCTCGATCTGGAGAACAGCGAGGCGCAGCGGTGCCGGGCGCAGCTTGCCGGGCCGCCGGTTTCGCGGCCCTCTGCGGCGAAAAAATCGAATGGGAAATCGAAATGACACCGACGACATTTACCTGCAGCATCTGTGAGGCGGAATCGACGAAGATCTGCTCGCACTGCACCAAGGACGCGTGCGCGAATCATCTGTGCGAGCGGTGCGGGCGATGCAGCGATTGCTGTAATTGCGAGATCCGGCTGGACGAAGAGACGGCGGAGTCGCCTGGATCGGTCGTCCACTAAGCCGGCCAGGCTTCGTCGACATTGGCCCGGGCGAAGGCGAGGTCTTTCGTCAGCGTGGCAAAGGCATTCCGCGGCTGGTAGTCCTGGCGGATCGAGATGGGTCCGCGGAAGTTCGCGTCTTTGAGAATCGAAAAGAACTTCTTCCAGTCGATGACTCCCTCGCCCAACGGGCACGGGGCGGGTATCGCATCCGGCTGATCTTTTGAAATGGCGGCGTCGGCGAGGGAAATGGCGCCGAGCCGGGGGAGCGCGGCGCGCAGTTCGGACTCCCACCCATTGGGCGATCTGGATTCGATGACGGATTGAGCGGGGTCGAAGCAATAGCCAAGTACGGCGCGTCCCGCCGGGGGCATCAGGGCATCGAGTTCAGCGATCCTGCGGCCGGGATAGCTGCCGGCGTGGTTCGGAATCAGTGACGCGATGCGGCACTGCAGGCTGGTGGCCGCGAGTTGGTTCAGGTTCGACCTCAGGAGCGCAGAGGGAATTGAGGTTGCCGGCGGCCAGGCGCCGAGCTTGCAGAAGCGCGCGCCGAATTCAGCGGAGACGTACAACACCGCATAGGCAAACGGCTGCGAGGCCGAGGTGTAGTTCGTCGAGATCATGGGGACTTCGAGCGAGGCGTCCTGAAACATCTGGAACGCGCGGTCCATCTGGACCATGTACTTCGAGGGCTCGACGTGGCCGCCCGGCATGACGGTGAGATCCACGCCCTCGAACCCCATGCCGCCGATGGTTTCCGGGAGCAGGTCCACCGGGAGTTTGGCGAAGCAGCCGGAGTAGACGCAGAGCATGGGACGCGTGCGGTCTTTGCGGCGTTTGGCGATTTCTTCGGGGGTGAGGCGCTGGTCGAAGCCCGGTTCCTGGGCCAGGGCCAACGCAGCTCCGCCCAAGGCTGCCAGCGCGGTGCGTCTGGAGTGCAGAAGAGGCCTCACACTTCCAGTCTAATTGCGGAGGGGTTTTCCGGTCTTGAGCATGTGCTGGATGCGCTGCTGGGTTTCGCGGCGTCCGCAGAGGCTGAGGAAGGCTTCGCGTTCGAGATCGAGCAGGTATTGTTCGGAAACGAGGGGGTGCCCGGTCAGTTTGCCGCCGCTCAGAATCCAGGCGAGTTTCTCGCCCACAACGGCGTCGTAGTCCGAAATATAGCCGCCCTGGCGGGCCATCCAGACTCCCATCTGCATGAGGGCGTAGCCAGCTTCGCCGGAAACCTGGATATCGGTGCGGGGCGCGCCGGGGGCGTAGCTATCCACGAGGGAGAGCGCGAGCTCCTTCGCATCGTCGATCAGGCGTTCAGGATTCATGGAGATGCGGTCGCCATCGCGCAGATAGCGGAGTTCGCGGGCTTCTTCGGCGCTGGAGGAAACTTTGGCGAAGCCGATCTGCTCGAAAATCTTTTTGACGTCGCGGGAGCGCAGGAGCATTTCCTTGCAGCCGCCGCCGGCGGGAATGACGCCAACTCCGACTTCGACCAGACCCATGTACAGTTCGGCTGACGTCTGAATGCGCGTGGAGTGAAGCGGGATTTCGCAGCCTCCACCGAGAGCCATATTGAAAGGCGCCGCGACGACGGGCTTCGGCGCATACTTCAGCGACATGTTGAGCTGCTGGAAGCCGTGGACCATGGCGTTGAGCTCATCCCACTCTTCATCCTGCGCGGTGAGGAGAACCCACATGAGATCGGCGCCGGCACAGAACGTGGGGCCCTGGTTGGCGATCACCATCGCTTTGAAGTCGGATTCGAGCTTCTGGAGGCCCTTGTGGAGCATGGCGGAGACATCGCCGCCCACCGAGTTCATTTTGCTGTGGAATTCGCAGCAGACGACGCCATCGCCGAGATCGATGAGCGAGGCGCCGGGGTTGGAATCGACTACTCCGCGGGCGCGCTTAAGCTCGGAGAGGATTGTGATGCCGGGGCGCGGCTCGACGGTGGCATAAGCGGAGTTGCGGAGATCGAAATATTCGGTGTGTGGCTGATTGTCGCGATCGGCGGGGCGATAGAAGCCTTTCGCCTGGGACCAGAGCATGTTGTGAATGCTCTTCGGCAGCGGGCGGCCTTCGGACTCGATGCGGCGGGCGGTGGCTTCGAAGCCGAGGGCGTCCCAGAGTTCGAACGGGCCGAGGGCGTGACCGTAACCCCAGCGCATGGCGCGATCGATTTCGACGATACGGTCTGAAATTTCCGGCACCATGTACGCGGCGTAGAGGATGTGATCGCTCAGGACCTGCCAGAGGAAGCGGCCCACTTTGTCATCGAGCGCAACCAGCGCTTTCAATCGGTCGGCGAGCGGTTCGAGTTTGTGGAGCGTTTCGAGCGACGCGAAGCGCGGTTTGTTCGCGGGGTGGTATTCGAGTGTCTTCCAGTCGATCGCGTGGATGGCGCGCTCTTTGCCGACGCGCTTGTATGTGCCTTGGCCACGCTTATCGCCGATCCAGCCGCGGGTCGCCATTTCGGAGAGGAAAGCCGGCATGGTGAAGCGGTCGCGGCAGGGATCGTTCGGAACAGCGTCGTGGAGATTTTTGGTGACGTGCGCCCAGACGTCGAGGCCGACGATATCGAGCAGGCGGAAGCTGGCGCTCTTCGGAAGACCGATGAGCGGACCGGTGAGCGCGTCGACTTCTTCGATGGTGAGATCCATTTCGACGGTGAGGCGCTGGATGGTGGCGCCAAAGAATGCGCCGATGCGGTTGGCGA
Organism: Bryobacteraceae bacterium; assembly: GCA_036500405.1. GTDB lineage: Bacteria > Acidobacteriota > Terriglobia > Bryobacterales > Bryobacteraceae > BOG-234. The sequence continues at coordinate 9,168 of DASYCD010000495.1, read as the reverse complement.
TGAAGTTCGGAGTGTCCTTGCAGGGAACGACGCCCTTGCCCAGATGCAGATCGCAGAATTCGGAGATGTGCGCGAGGAATTCGGGTTTGGTATCGGGGCCCGGAATCAGTTCGACCAGATGCAGATAGCGCGGCGGATTGAAGAAGTGGATGCCGAAGAAATGTTCGCGGAATTCCGCGGGGTAACCCTCGGCGATGCGCTGCAGCGGAATGCCGCTGGTGTTGGTGGTGACGAGAGCGCCGGGCGAGCGATGCTCGATGACCCGATCGTAGAGCGAGCGTTTGATCGCGAGGTCTTCGGAGACAGCCTCGAGAATCCAGTCGCAATCGCGGATGGCGGGAAGATTGTGGTCGAAGCTCCCGGTGGTAATGAGGCCCGGGCCGGCTGCGGAGAAGAACGCGCCGGGTTTGCTTTTCACGGACGCTTCCACGCCAGCGCGCGCTGCCTGAGCAGTGATATCGAGCAGGAGAGACGGGATATGCGCGTTGGCGAAATGCGCGGCGATGCGCGAGCCCATGGTTCCGGCTCCAAGAACGGCGACACGGCGAATTGGTTTCATGCCTGCTCCAGTATGCCGGGCCGAAGCCCGGCGGCACTACTATTTTCTACGCCAGACTCCGCGGATCGTGAGGATGAATTGAAGGGAGACCAGCGCGGGGAAGCCCAGGGCCCAGGTGGTCAATATCGGCGACGATTCGCGGGAGAGAATCGCGACGATACTACCGGCCAGTAACCAACCCACGAGAAGAACGAGTACGGGCGCACGGCGCCAGAGTTTGGCGGTGGTCTGGGTCCACTTGTGCGTGCTGGCGGCAGTTGATGGTCGAGCGTGGCGAATTTTTTCGGTGCGCCCGGTCGAGATGGGCCGGGTGAGGGGAACGTCCGGAAGCGGGCCTTCATACCAGGTCACGATCGTGTTGCTGAGTTCCGCCGCGCGGAGGTAGTTCGGGTATTGCTGGGTTTCGACCATGCGGGTAGCGAGCGCCAGCACGGTTTGAGGGTCGAGATTTTCCGGAATGCGCAGGCCGTGAATGCCGCCCTCTTCGATCGCCTGGGTTGCCCGGTCCACCGACTTCTGCGCGGCGTCTTTTGCATCGGCGAGGGCCGGGGCGGCCACGTCCTGGAGAGTAGCGGATAGCGGGAAGAGCTTCTGCTCGATCGTCTGCAGCAGGTGCTGGAGCGGCGCGCCGGTCAGGGCGTCGAACGACACCGTGAGATGGTCGGCGGGCGCCGGAGCCCGAGGATCAGGAGCCCGGGGATCATCTGCGCGCTGCGGTCCGCTCGCGGCTCCTTCGATTGCAGTTTCGGCAATCAGAGTTTCGGCGAGGAGACGAAGCGCACGTGCGTCGAGGCCAGTCAAACCACCGGACGATCCTGGCCCCGTGACGTTCACGGCAATCAGTCTTCGCTGCCGCCGAGGAATCCGCTGAGCGCGTCGAGTGCGCCGTGCGAATCGCCTCCGGTGCGCGTGGGCGCGAGCTCTCGGCGGAGTTTCTGCAGCGTGAGGCTTTGCAGAATCACGCGACCCGGGCCCGTCAGCGTGGTGAGGAATAAGCCTTCACCGCCGAAGATCGCTGTCTTGATGCCGCCGACATATTCGATGTCGTAAGCCACCGTCTCGTCGAACGCGACGATATTACCGGTTTCGACCTGCAGTTTTTGGCCGGCCGCGAGGGTGAAATCCACGAAGTCGCCGCCCGCGTGAATGAAAGCCATGCCGGGTCCGGTGAGGCGTTCGAGGATGAAACCTTCGCCGCCGAAAAATCCCGCGCCGAGCTTCTTTACCAGCGCAACCGAGAGCTGCACGGAAGGCTGAGCGAAGAGAAATGCATCGCGCTGCGCCAGCACGCTCTGACCCGCGGCCAACTGAAATGCCTGAATGCGGCCGGGATAGGTGCCGGCGAAACCAACTTCTCCGGCCCCATCGGCGCGGAAGTAGGTGACGAACAACGATTCGCCGGTGACGGTGCGGCGGAGCGCGCCGAGTAATTTCTCGCCGAACGTGTTGCCGGTCATCCGTGTATCCCAATTCACATTCGCGGTTTTGTAGACCATCTTGCCGGCTTCGGCATATACTTCCTGCCCGCTGCGCAGGCTGACGCGGGCGATCTGGAGGTTGTCGCCCTGAATGGTGTATTCGAGCGGCTCGGGCGCGTAAGATGCAGCGGCCTGGAGAGTTGCGGCGACTGGTGTGCCACATGCACCGCAAAAGTTAGCCGTGGGTGGAACCGTTGCTCCGCATTTCGAACAGGAAGGCATAGCTCACATTGTGTCACTAGTTTGGCAGTCTGCGTGCTCAGCAATTTGGGTGCCACGTCACGCATCCCGCTTTCGTTTTGCTGCAACGGTTTTATAATACGGGTAAAGAATGCTTTCACCGAGACTCCAGTTAAAAGTCGCGCAAAAGCAGATACTGACGCCGGGCCTGGTTCAGATGGTGACTGTCCTTCACCTCAACCGGCTCGAGCTGAAGGAGATGATCAATCAGGAGATCATCGACAACCCGGTTCTCGAAGAGACGCTCGACGCGGAAGATGAGATTTCGCCGGAAGAGCTTCAGCCGTTGCTGGAAGCCGAGCGTTCTTCTGATGTAGCCGACAAAGATCTGCTGGATGCGGCCGACATCCACATTGAGCAGGACTCAGCCGAACTGATTACGGCAACTAATTTTGGCGAGAACGTGGCGGACATCGCCGCCATCGCGGATCCGGACCCGGCAGTCGCGGCGACCGCCGAAGCGCCGGAGGCGACGGATTCCACAACCGATCCATTCGACGAGATCGATTTCGGGTCGTTCTTCGACGACTATCTCGATCCGGGCTACAAAAGTCCTGCATCGGAAGCGGTTGAGAAGCCGTCCTTCGAGACTTTTCTTTCGCAGCCGCAGACGCTCCCCGATTATCTGCGCTCGCAGCTCAGCATCGGTCTGCTGGACGATGAAACGCGCGACGCGGCGGAATCGATCATCGGTAACCTGGATGACGACGGCTATCTGACGGCATCGCTGAATGAGATGGCGTTTCAGGGCAGCCATCGCGCTGAGGTGATGGCGCCGGCGCTTAAAGCGGTGCAGTCTCTCGATCCAGCGGGCGTCGGCGCGCGCGATCTGCGCGAGTGCCTGCTGCTCCAGCTCGAAAGCGGCAATGGCAAGGGCGGCGTGGCGTGGAAGATCATATCCAATCACATGCGGCTGCTCGAGACGCGGCAGTTCAAAGAACTGGCGAAAGTGTTGGGCCGGCCGGCGGAGCATATCGATATCGCCGTGTCGCGTATCCGGCATCTGGATCCGCGCCCGGGAGCGAGGTTCTCCGGACCCGCTGCGCGCACGGTGGAGCCCGACATTCACTTCATCCGCGACGGTGACGATTTCATCATTCAGATGAATGATGACGATCTGCCGCAGCTTCGTCTGAACGCGCAGTATCGAAAGATGCTGGAACGCGATAACGGGGCTACCAAAGATGTGCGCGATTACGTGCGCGAACGTTATTCGTCGGCGTTGATGCTGATCAAGAACATCGAACAGCGCAAGCAGACGATTCTCAAAGTCTGCGAATCGATCCGGCGCCGTCAGCATGAATTCCTGCTTCAGGGGATCGATTTCCTGAAGCCAATGATGATCAAGGACGTGGCGGAGGAAGTGGGAGTACATCCTTCCACCGTGAGCCGCGCCGTTGCGAACAAATACGCGGACACGCCGCACGGCGTCTATGAACTGCGTTATTTCTTTTCCGAAGCCGTACAGGGTCCACAGGGCGGCGATACTCCTCTTCTGTTGCTGAAGCGCAGAGTGCGTAAGATGATTGAAGAGGAAGACACCAAACGCCCGCTGACCGACGATCAGATCACGGCAAGACTGCAGCAGGAAGGAATTCAGGTCACCCGCCGTACGGTTGCGAAGTACCGGGAGGATCTGAAAATACCGTCCACGCATCAGCGACGAGTTCGGGAATAATCGACATGAAAATCAACTATACGGGGCGCCACATGGCGTTAGCCCCCTCGCAGACTGTTGAGCTTGAGGCCGAATTTGAGAAGCTGGCGAAACTTCTCGACACCCAAAAGGGCGAGGCGCAGGCGCACGTGGTTTTCAGCCATGAACATGGCTCCAATCAGGCGGAGGTGACCGTCGCGTGGCGTCATCACGAAGTGGCGGCCCAGGCGGAGAACGCCGATCTGTTCACGGCGATTCATCAGGCTGTCGAGAAAGTGCGCGCGCAGATCGTGAAGCAGCGCGAGAAAATGCGCGATACGAAGCGCGTTGCCGCGCAATAAATTACGTACAGTAAACTGAGCCATAGAAATATGGCCAGAAGGCGCGCGAGGCGGTCCGCATCCGAACTCGTGATTATCACCGGGATGAGCGGCTCGGGCAAAGGGTCCGTGCTGCGCGCTCTGGAGGACCTCGGCTATTATTCCGTCGATAATCTGCCGGTCGGTCTGATCCCGAAATTTGCGGATCTGGTTCGCGATTCTTCCTCCACGCAGCATGCCGCGCTGGTAGTGGATGTGCGCGAGGGGGCCGGGCTGCGGAAGTTTCCCGCCATTTACAAAACCCTTCGCGGAAGCGTCAACACGCGGCTGGTTTTTCTCGAAGCGGATGACGATACGATCGTCCACCGGTTCAGTGAAACGCGCCGGCCGCATCCGCTGGCGGATGGCGACCTGGCGATCGGCCAGAGCATTGCCGCGGAGCGGCGAATGTTGGCGCCGATTCGGGCGCTCGCCGATCTGACGATCAACACTTCCAAGTTCAACGTCCATGAGCTGCGGGCGTTTATCAAGCAGAAATTCCAGAGCGAGGACGATGAATCCCGCATCCTGATTTACACCACCAGCTTCGGATTCCGGCACGGCGTGCCGCCCGATTGCGATCTGGTTTTCGACGTGCGGTTTCTGCCGAACCCGAATTACATTCCGATGTTCAAGCACCGGAGCGGGAAAAATCCGGCTGTGGCGAAGTATATCCGGTCCTTTCCGCAAACCGATGAATTTATCCGGAAAGTGACGGAATTGCTGACGTGGCTGATGCCGCATTACATCCGCGAAGGTAAGAGCTATCTGACGATTGGGTTCGGATGCACGGGCGGCCATCACCGGTCGGTCATGATCGCGGAAGCGGTGAAGAAGAATCTGCTGTCGGCCGGATACCAGACGAAAGTCACGCATCGCGATCTGGCGAAACCCGTCTAAGAGATATGACAACTGAAGAGCGGCAGGCGGTGCTCGATCTGCTCGATTCGGGCGAAGCGCGGCTGCTGGAATTGACGGCGGGGCTTTCAGCCGCGCAATGGCATTTTCAGGAGACGCCGGAGCGATGGTCGATTGCCGGGAACATCGAGCACATCGTTGTATTCGAGAATTTCATTTTGGGCGTGGTTCGGGATTTGCTGGAGCAGACACCGGAGCCGTTGAGGGCGGCTGGTGTCGCAGAGAAGGAGCCGCTGGTGATGGCGATCGGTCATGCGCGCGACCGGAAGATCACGGCGCGAGATGCCATGTTGCCGCAGGGCCGCTGGACCGATATGTCGGAGATGCTGGAGGAGTTCCGGAAGACGCGGGAGCGCGTGAGGACGTTCGCCGCGGAAGCGCAGGGAGACTTCCGTAATCACTTCTTTGCGCACCGGTCGCTGGGTGACCTGGATGCGTACCAGTGGTTGTTGGTGGTTGGGCAGCATCGGGCGCGGCATGCGCTGCAGATTGAACAGGTGAAGCGGGACGCGCGGTATCCGTTGACGTGAGCGGCCTCCTGCTATAACCGTTCTTGCGAATCGGCATTCATACATCACGCGCGAAGTCGCTCGAAGAAGCGGCGCTCGAGGCGCACCGGCTGGGCGGGAATACCTTCCAGATCTTTTCGGCCAGCCCGCGGATGTGGCGGGCGTCGAAGCCCGACCCGGCCGATATCAAGCGCCTGATGGCGGCGCGGGAGCGGCTGGATCTTCGGCCGCTGGTGATCCATACGAATTACCTGGTGAATCTGGCGACGCTCGATCCGGAGATTCGATCGAAATCGGTATTGTCGTTTCGTGGGGAACTCGATCGTGCGAGAGACATCGGCGCCGATTATCTGGTGGTGCACCCGGGGAACTATAAGGGCCAGACGGTCGAGCAGGGGCTGGCGGCGTTCGCGCTGGGATTGGCGGAGGCCTCCGCGGGATTCAAAGCGCCGGGCCTGACTGTGCTGCTCGAAAACACAGTCGGAAGCGGCGCCCAGTTGGGTCAACGGTTTGAAGAGCTGCGGATGATTCGCGATCTGACGGCGCGCGAGACCGATCTGCCAATTGCGTATTGCCTGGATACGTGCCACCTGCTGGCGGCAGGGTTCAATATCGTGGAGCCAGTGGGCCTGGATCAGACTGTCGCATCAGCCGAGCGGATTCTCGGGATGGATCTGGTGAAGGTGATCCACGCGAACGATTCGAAAGGCGGACTCGGTTCACATCTGGACCGGCACGACAACATTGGCAAGGGGAAGATCGGCGAGGCGGGCTTCCGGCTGCTGCTGACGCACCCGAAGCTGCGGACGAAGCCTTTTATCCTCGAAACGCCGCGCGAGGATGATGAGCAAGGCAAGCTAGATATCGAAGCGTTGAAACGGTTGAGCCAGATTCCGGGTTGATCGCTCCGTATCAGTTCGCCGCAGGAATCTTGTCCATTTTCTCGATGACAATTACGTCGACCGGGACATCCTGCGCCTTTTCCAACTTCAACCCAAGCTGCTTTTCGAGCGCTGTAAACAGGGTCGGAAAGGCTGCTGGTTCACTCGCCTCCGGAGTTCCGCGGCCCTCCGTTGCCGTATTCGTGCGAGTGCTTTGGCAAGCCAGGCATTCGTAATCCAGTGTGAAGTCGTATATTCCGGTCAGGCCCGTTCTATCAATCACCCTTGGTAATGGCGCGGTGGCGTCGCCTCCGATGGAACGGACCAGCATAAAGCCCAGGTCCGATGCGAGCCTCTCCATCGAAACCTCTCTGTATCCCGCATGTGCAACGCCTTTTCCGCCGACCATCGTCGCGCCTTTCGTTGCGGGAAGCTGCAGAGTGCCGTCTTTGTTAAATGTGATGTGCAGAAGAGGCGTAACGTAGTTTGGGTCCGGCGTCGATTCCTTCAATTTAGGGCCACCTTTTGCCAGGCTCAGCACGTAACCCGAAAAATTTCTGGTTTCGTGGTGAAGCACGAGATGGAAGCGCTCCGCCAGCAGGCCCTGCAACATAAGCTGAAACTGCTCCTTCGTGGTGTTCGCCGGCGTGGTCGCGGTCACTTCGTACAGGTTGGATCCGGCAGGATCTTTGATCCAGTCCGCGCCGGAGATTTGATCCGCCGCTACCGCGAACGCCTTTTGCAACAGGAAGATCATCGGGACGCGCGTATACCGAATGCGACCGGGGTCGTCACTCCCCGGCCCCCCGGTTATCGCTGTCAAATGGCCATCAGGATCTGCGATCCTGACCGACGCAACGTCGAAATGAGGTACGGGCGGCGACTGCGCCAGGGCATAAAATCCATTCAGGGCTACTAACAGGAAAACGGCGCACCCAATTCTCATATCAGTTCTCCGAAGGCCTGCTGACACGTTCAATAACGAACATTTCCATCGGAGCTTTCGCGGAAACCAGGCGGAGCCCGAGCTGTTCCTGAACGAGCGTAAAGAGTGAGACGCCATCGGGCCGCAGAATCGCGTTCGCGGCGGATTTCAGTGTGATGTCGTAAACGCCGTCGATGTGGGTCTGATCGATGACGGGCGTTTCAATTCCTCTTAGCATTGACAGTTTCGCCGCGAAGCCCGCCATCGAAGCGTTATGGAACACGAAACCGCCATCCTGCACCCGCGGCAACGATTCGGCCGCGTGATCGGCAGGCAGTTCGCTCTCGGCCTTGCGTGGCGGAAGTTTCGAACCTCCTTTGGCGACCACCAGGTCATAGACCGGAATCATTTTCTTTTCCTGGCGAAGCGCGAGATGAAATCTTGTGTTGAGGAGACTTCGAAGCATCAGGCGGAGTTGGCTGACCGGTACCGGTCCCTCTGTTCGCGCGACGATGTCGTAGCGCTCTCCGTCCGGGAAATCGGGTCCCGAGACCCGAAAGAACGGAACATCCCAGGCCCATTGCACACAATCCGACAGGTCGACATTCCACATCGACAGGCTCTTCGACGCGTATTCGATTTTGGACCGCTTGCTACCCTCGCCCCCTGCCTTCCACAGCGCCGCGGGCTTGACGGATGCGGCCTCGAACGTCGCCGCTCCGGACTCCGTTTGCGCTTGGGCGAGTGCCAGCGACGTTGCGCCAGGACCCGCCGTCAGGCCGATCGCAATTGGCCCGGCTAAAGCTGCAAACCCCGCGCCCGACAGGAGAAATTTTCGGACCCGGGTCAGACACTCGCCACGCCGGTTCGCCATAATCGCCTCGACTCTCCTGGTGAGGCTGGCTCCGGTCACGCCGGAGACACAAGTCACGGGCGTCGCGGTGTAAAGCCTGCAGACATGGAGTATGGCCTCGGCGAATACTTGCGGATCACCGGTTACCTCTTCGTCGCAGGCGCGTTCCCGCTCCTCCACGAGCCTGGCGCACAGCCACCATACCAGCGGATGAAACCAGAAAATCACCTCGACGACCATGTGAATCGTCGCAGTCAGATTGTCTCTGCGGCGAACATGACAGAGTTCGTGCGCAAGGACCGCGTCGAGTTGCGCAGGCGCCAGGCGCTCAATGATTCCGCCCGGGAGAATGATTACGGGCCGGAAGATCCCAAAGACGCCGGGTTCCATGCGCAGCGGTCCGGACGCAGAGAGCACGGGAATCGGCAAATCGAAATTCAGCGGTATCGCCCGCCGGCGTATGGCGCGCAACTGGAGCAGCAACCGCACCCAGTAAGCCAGGCCGAGCACAGCTCCGCAGAACCAGACCGCCATCAAAATGTCCTGGAGGTAATAAGAGGAGCGCGTGCCGATGCTCAAGGCCGAGATTGAGGTTGAAGCAACGAAGGGCTGATGCGCCTCATTCATCACGATTGCGAACCGCGTCAGCGCAATGGAGGGCGCGGAACGCCATTCGAACTGACTTCCGATCCTGATCAGGAGAGAAAACGGGATCAGAAACTTCACCGACGCCGCCAGCCAGACCCAATACCGCACCGCGGCGCGATTTTTTCGCAGCGTAAGCGTCAG
>DASYCD010000494.1:0-3245 GCA_036500405.1 Bryobacteraceae bacterium | reverse complement strand
TGGAAATAGCGATCTGCGGATACGTGGGATGCGGCGCATAGATCAACTTCGCCGATTCCACATCGCCCCCAATCCGCACCGGACCCGCAGGTCGAACAGGCGCCGCTGGCGGCTTAACGGGCGCCGGCATCGGAAGCGAGGTTGTGGCCAGCAATGCTGCGGGCGCGAAGGCCGGAGCATCCTGCCAGATTGCGGACGTCTCCGCGACCGGCACGCCAATCTGCGGAGCTATGGGCGTTGCCGAATGAAACACAGGAGAATACATTCTCGGAGCACGAATAGCAGATGGAGTCGGCACGGGCGCGCTCGTAGTAATCGGTACCGGCTTCGGCGCCAGATTCGCCCACGTACTGATCGAACGCGCCTGCGGAACCGGCGGAATCCGCATCATCGCCGGATGCAAAAGCGGAATCAACAGAATTACACCAACAACAACGAACTGCAGCGACAAAGACATCGCCACCGTCCACGGCCGCCGCGTCGCCGCCTGCGTCTGCACGAAAGTTTGTTCAAACATCTCCCCTCCTGGTCACTCAGACACCAGAGGGATGAATCGAGTTCCGTGGCACATCGATGGCTAACATACGTACGTGATCAGACTAAACTCGTACGTGCGACAATAGAGGCGTATGCCCCTGACCGCCTCCCGCCTCCGCGAGGATATCTATAAAATTCTCGACAGCGTGATCGAAACAGGTGAGCCCGTCGAGATTGAACGCAAGGGACGTGTTCTCCGGATTGTTGCGGATCGTGCTCCCGCATCCAGAGTCTCGCGCATTCGCAAGAGGCCGGGTTTGATTAATGGCAATCCCTTAGATCTTGCGAAGGTCGACTGGTCAAAAGAGTGGAATCCGGAAGGCAACTCCTGACTTATCTCGATACGCACGCGGCCCTGTGGCTTTGCGCGGGGGAAGTCCGTTTTTCACCACGCGTCCTGAAGCACCTCGAGAACGCAGAGCTCCGCATCTCGCCATTTGTGTTGCTCGAGATGCAGTTCCTTCAGGAAATTGGGCGGCTAAACGTGGGGCCGGATCAGTGGCTGGATATCCTGAAGCGCGACTTCGAGGTCCGAATTTGTCCCATTTCTGTGCAGCGGGTCGTTACGGAGGCCTTCAAACTTTCATGGACACGCGATCCATTTGACCGAATCATCGTCGCCCAGACTATTGCCGGCGAAGGAAAATTGATCACGAAGGACGATCGGATTCACAAGAACTTCGACGGCGCGCTTTGGTAGAGCCTGATCCTACGCCCGAGCACCGATTTCCCGCATACAGCGGTCAATCCACAGCTTCGTGAGCTTCTCCTGCGCCCCATTCTGCGTCAACCGGGTTCGCAGATTCGCGAAATCGACCTTATCCAACGGCTGATCCTGATTGAAGCACGAGAACACCACAGTCTCCTCGCCCGTTACCGGATCTCGATGCGTCTGCAGACACTGCGCGCAGATCTCCTTCATCATGCACTGCATCGGCGAGTTGATCGACCCGATCGCGTGATGATCGGGCTTCAGCAGCCCGGCCAGCACGCCATGCCGCGCCTGCTGCACCGCACGCATCATGCCGTCCGACCCGATCGCAAGAATTCGATCCACCGTGTTCAGCGGAATCTCCGGCTTGCCGAGCAGACCGTTCCCATACGCCGCCATCGCTTCCACAATGTTCCCGACAAACGCTGCGTCGCCTGACCGCCCCGGTGTAAACCCAGGAGCCTCGTCGCAGCACCACACCACCACATCCGCCGCGCGCTCGATCTCCTCCACCTTGTACCGGTCGATGATTTTCTTGTAGCCCGCGAAGTAAACCACCCGCGAGCCTTCCGCGCGAAGCTTCTGCCCAATCGAGAACAGTACCGCGTTGCCCAGGCCACCGCCCACCAGCAGCGCAGTCTCGCGCGCCGGCGTTTCGCTCGGCGTACCCGTCGGGCCCATCAGCACCACCGGCTCGCCCTTCTTCAGCAGCACACAGAGGTCGGACGATCCGCCCATCTCGAGCACAATTGTCGAAAGCAGACCCTTCTCGGTGTCTACCGACGCGCCCGTCAGCGCCAGCCCTTCCATCCCGAGCACGGTGTCCTTCGTCCGCGCCGCCAGCGATTCGAAATTCTGCAGCCGATAGAACTGCCCCGGCTGGAACGCCCGAGCCGCAATTGGCGCCTTCACCACGACTTCCACGATGTTCGGCGTCAGCCGAATTACGTCTTCCACCACCGGCCGCAGTTCGTCGTCGAGCTTCGCCGCCAGTACATCCACCGAAGGCTCGGAAGTCTGCAGCCGCGACAGCATCCGCGTCACAACCGGATATCCCTGCTTCGCGCTCGACATCGCCTTCACCACATTGCCCGAGAACGACGGATGCAGATCGCCGAAGAAGCTGATCGACCGCCCATCCTCCCGCACCGACATCAGCACGTACACCACGCCAGGCTTGGCGATCTTCTCCGGCTTGACCTTCGCGCCGTCCTCGCCATAAGCCTGGAAATAGCGGCCGTCGAGCGTCACATTGTGTTCGTCCTCGCGCGCCAGAACCGTGTTGGGCTGCGTGCCCGCCGCCACCAGAATCGACTTCGCCGGCAGCGTCACAGTCTCGCCCGACCGCACCAGCTTCTGCTCCGCATCGCTCCAGTGATACTTCTGGAACCGGATCGCGCTCGCCGCGCCCGCCGCGTCCACTTCGACTTCTTCCGGCGTCAGGCCCTCGCCAAACCGCACGCCTTCTTCGAACGCCTTCGCCACTTCTTCGTGATTCAGCGTGTAGCTCGGCGCATCGATCAGCCGCCGCCGGTACGCCATCGTCACCCCGCCCCAGGAATTCAGCAGGTCGATAAACTTCGGCCGCCGGCCTTCACGAGCCGCCGCCGCACGCTCCGCACGAATCGCGCGCGCATGGGTCAGAAACTCGTTCGCGATCTCGGCTTCTTCGGGTGTCCAGTTCGCGCGAACCTTCGCCTCGCCCAGGTCATGCACCAGCACCTCATGCCGCCGCAGGAACTTCTCCACCTGCACCACGTAATAGGCCAGCGATTCCGTCGCCGTATCGATCGCCGTCAATCCCCCCCCGATCACCACGATCGGCAGCCGCACCTGCAGATTCGCCAGCGAATCCGGCTTCGCCGCGCCGGTGAGCTGCAGCGCCATCAGGAAGTCCGAAGCCTGCCGCACGCCGCGCACCAGCCCGTTCTTCATCGGAATCACAGTCGGCTTCCCCGCGCCAGCGCACAGCGCGATGTGATCGAAGCCCATCTCG
>DASYCD010000493.1:0-14055 GCA_036500405.1 Bryobacteraceae bacterium | reverse complement strand
CGAACGACGGCTTCAGTATTCCCCAGCAAGTCTGCGACATCCTGAACCGAAACTCCGCGCTGCAAAAGGATACGGGCAAAAGTATGCCGGAAGCGGTGGGGCGTTGGCGTTTCCTTCCACGGCCCACAATCATCCCAAAGTTTATTCAACCTTCTGCGCCACGTCTCCGTGATTATGTCAATGGTGGTCTTTTTGTGCGTGCCGAAGATAAAGGGGCCGATTGTTTTGGCACGGGCGCGAATGCGGTCCTGAAGCCATTCGGGAATCCATGTGCAGACTTGCGTGCCAGCCTTTGTTGTGCGGAGGAAAATCTCGCCACTCTCCTGCAGGCGCTCGATGTTGAAAACGGCAACATCTGAAATTCGCAGCCCGGTGTAGAGCGAAAGCGAAATGAAATCTGACAGATCCTCGCCCGTCCACTTGTGCCTGTACGTGCCGCCGTATTTCGGGCATGCGGCGTACATCTTCTTAATCTCATCATCCGTGAACGGGAATTTGTGTTCGCTGTGCGTCATCTCCCGGCCCTTCGGGTTCTTCACGGCGCGCGCGGGATTGCTCTCGATCCATTTGTTACTGACGCAATATTCGAAAAAGGGCTTCAGCATCGCCATGCGGCGGACACCGGTTTGTGGACTGACCGGCCATGTGGAGCGGAACTGGCGAACGTCCAGCGGCTCCCACTGGTCGATGAGAACGTATCCCCGTTGTTCTGAGAACTTGGCCAACCGTGCCATGAGCAGCCGATATTTCTTGTGGGTGGCGAATGCCGCACTCTCGGAAAGTTCGTCGAGGAATAGCTTGCAGGCATCCGCGATTGCGGTACCTTTCGGGCGGGATTGCTCTTCGCTTAAAAAAGTCGGCGGAACGGCTGCGGACAACGGCTGCGAGTCCCAGCTTCCCACTGCCTCAAATTGCCCGGCTAATGCCCTTGCAGCATTCCATTCCCAATGGCCGCTGTTCTGGCGCTTGAACTGATTGTGAAGCGTTCCCGAAACGAATATAGGGCACTCGCAACGCCGCCAGCCCTTCTTTCGTTCGTCGTATTCGCTTGTTCGGGTGTTGTGGGCATGACCGCCCTTGCAGTACTGACGGTGGCGGCGATACATGGCGAGAGCCATGCCTCATTGTATGCCTGCCTGGCCCGTATTGGCCCACAAATCTACGGTGCGTCGTAATCTATTGATTTTAAACTGGCGGAGAGGGGGGGATTCGAACCCCCGGTAGATCTTTTGAACCTACGACGGTTTAGCAAACCGCTGCTTTCGACCACTCAGCCACCTCTCCGCGAGATGCGATACGGCCGGACAGTCTCGATATTAGCATGGCGACGGCCCGCTCCGCCGTGCGTTAGAATGAAGGACGTACGCGCCCGTAGCTCAGCTGGATAGAGCGTTTGCCTCCGGAGCAAAAGGTCAGAGGTTCGAATCCTCTCGGGCGTACCACCTTCTCGATAACCTTTGGCTCTACGGTTCTCCGCACTTAATGGGGGCAGCCCAGCCTCCGACCAATTCTAAGGACACATAGCCGCCGCCGTCCCAGTGCTCATCCAGGTAATAGATGGCGTTCGCGACGGGTTCGGGGAAACCCATGCGGCGCGCGATGGATAAGCCGCGCTCGCAGCGGATGTTCATTACCTTAACCCGTAGTCTGTAGTTGTTGAAGTTGCGAAAGCCGTAGGCCTGTCTCTGGAGGACCTCCATTTTGGTGGAAGCCTTCGGTGATTCCATTATTTCTGGTGAATCGCCACATGGTGGCGATCTCCTCCCTCCACGAGTGCAGCGTGTTGCCGAGCTGAACCATGTGCGGCAGTGGCTGCTCTCTGAGCAGCGCAATCATTCGCAGGAGCTTCGGGGCCAGCTCCCGGCACTTGTTCTGATTGTTCCTTCCAGCAGGCCAGGAAGTGGTGCTTGATCACGCGGATCACATGAAACCGGTCGGCTACGATGCGCGCCTGCGGAAATGCTTTCTCACCAGCGAGCGGTAAACTGTCGCCAGATCCATGCAGACGACTTTCACCAGATGCTTGCCTTCCGGCTTGTTTAAATCACCCTCAGCGACCGTTCGCTGCGGCCTGCCACCACGTCATAGACCGAGTGGTTCCTTAGATCGCAGAACGTGGTCGCGTGGCCCAGACGCCGGGTGAAGAAATGTTCGTCGATGCCCAGAATCTGCGGGCAGACCGGGCTGGCGCGTTCCGCCGCGATGGCGAGCTTTATTCAGTTTCTGCGCCGCGTCGGAACCGGCTATCTTGGCAGTACTGCCGCGTTGAAGGATGAAACCGGGCTGGACGGCGAGTGGGACTTCGAGATTCGGTGGAAGGGGCGCGCCACTTTGGCCAGCTCCAGCGCCAAAACTGGGTAAGGCCGACCCCGCCACACGGTCATCATGCCGGGAGCTCGGAGCGGTGCCTCAAAGTGCCGGAAGGACGTCGGCGGCCCTGAAAGTATTTGCGTGTGAAAACATGGACATGGGCTATTTCGTGAGAAGCCTGCTCCAGAAACGAAACGAATCAGAAAAGAAATTTCACACTCATCTGTAATAGCCGGGGCGAAGTGGCGCTCATTACCTGACCAAATGCCGGACTGGTGATCTCACCATTCACCGCGGCAGGGCCAAAGAACTGTGCGTGGTTGAGCACGTTGAACGTCTCCATTCTCAGTTGCAAACTGCGGTGTTCGCTCAATTTAATTAATTTGCGATGGCGAGATCGAAGTTCTCGACGCCCGGACCATAGAACATTCTTCGAGCAGCATTGCCTGGCTGGCCAGGCGGCTGAAGGCTGAACAACGAGGTATTGAAATAGGGCCGTCCACTTCTGGGATCGTGATTGAGGTTTAGCGGTCCGGGCCGCACGTCGGGCAGATCGACGCCGAAGTGGTTCACGCCGTCCGGCTGAGTTCCCAGTAGTGAATTGTCGCTGGCATTCGTAAAAGTGACGGGGAAGCCGGTACCAAGCCGCGCGATTCCCGAAACAACCCAGCCCGTAGTCAGCTGATTGCGGTGGTTGAACAATCGTTGAAGCGGCAACTCGTAGCGGAAACTGGCCACGAAGTTGTGCTTGAGGTCGAATGCCGAGGGAGCGTAGGTCGAGCGGTAGTCCAGTGGATTCAACTGCTCCGAAATACTGGATGAATTGTCGAGCGACTTTCCGTAGGTATATCCCACCTGGAGGTCCAATTCCGGCGACGAGTGACGCAGGCTCAGCTCCAGCGCATTGTAATTGGAGTTGCCGATCGTTGTGAGCCAGTCCACGCTGCCGAAGTTGGAGCCGAATGGACCACGCGTGCCCTGAATGATCTGGCCTGACGAGGATACGTAAGTATTCGATTCGCCGAACGGGCCACACGTCGGCGTGCCGGGCGCCACCTGGGTTGGATTCCTGAGGGCGAGACACGCAGCCGGATTTCCCGGATTTGCCTCCAGGAGTACCAACAGGTGATGCGCCTCGCTTCCTGCATAACTCGCAGTAGCCAGCAACCTGCTGCCGAACTGGCGTTGCAGGGACAGCGTGTATTGTTCCGAATACGGGCTGACGCTGCCGGGATAATATCCGGGCGCCGCTGCAATGGGCAGAAACTGCGACCAATCGATGCCGGCATTCGGGTTGCCCGGCGACGCGTTCAGCGGCGGGAATGCGATTGGGAAGCGTTGGCCGTTTGCGACGCCACTTGACGCCGTGACGAACGGGTCATTAAAGAGCGGGGGAGCCGGGCTAACGTACGTGATGCCGTCGGGCGCATCTCCCGCAATCACTCCGACCGAAACGCCCTCTACCGTCGAGAAGTAACGTCCGAATCCGCCGCGAATACTACTCTGGTCCGGTGTGCCCAGCAGGGCGCGCGCAATGCCGCTCCTGGCTCGCGGAGACCACGCAAAGCCGAGGCGCGGTGAAAGATTGTTCCAGCGGATCGGCGCCAGCGTTTGAGGAATGCCCGGATCTCCCGGGTAAACCAAACCGCGCGGCGCGCCCGGAAATACGAGCGCCGCCTCTCACGGCAACCGTTCCTCCTGAGATCTACAAGAGTATATCCCTAAGGGCGTATACGCAAGAGGTGTTAATAAAAATTGTCGTTAATAAAAATTTATTCAAGAATATATTCGCGCAAATCCGTTGGCCAATCCGCGATCTGTGCGGCCAGCCGCTCACGATCCCGGGCATAGAGCGCGCGATAGGCCTCTTCGAATCCCGGGAGGTTGCCGCCGATCGCGCTCATCACGCGCCCGATGGCATCGATCTTCGCGCGCGTCTCGCCCGAATCCTGCTTTCGGGCATCATCCACGAGCCGCCGAATCGCCGCGGAGGCGCCTTGAGGTTGCGCTTCCAGCCATTCCCAATGGCGCGGTAGCAGAGAAATTTCGCGAGAAACGACGCCCAGCTTCGGCCGGCCCGGTCCGGTTCGATTCGTTTTGGGCGCGACACGGGCCAGAACTTCGTCGATCGAACCGCGCAGATCGAAATCAACCTGCTTGCCGGTCGAGTCCTCGAAAATCAGCAGAGTCTGGTCGCCCAGTGCTTTAATTTCTTTGATTTGGCGTAATGTCTCTTCCAGCGGTCCGGAAGCCACGCGCGTCCAGCCGACAAAGGCTGTATAGGTTGAATTGTCCACACCTTAATTTTACCCGGGTTAAATTGGCGAAGTCAATAATACCCGGATAAAATTATCGCGCTGACAAATACGCGCATACTAAAGACATGTCCCGCGGCTGGGAAAGCAAAGATGTCGAATCGCAAATGGAGGAAGCGGCGGCCAGGCGCACGGCGGCGCACGCAAAGCCGCTCAGCCCTGACGAGATCCGCATCCGAACCGAACGCGAAAGTCTGGAGCTATCGCGAACGCGGGTAATAAAAGATATGGAATCCGCCACGCACCCCCGCCGCCGCGAACAACTCGAGGCCGCGCTGCACCACCTGAACCGGAAACTCACGGAACTCCAGTGAGCTATTCCAGCTCGCGCACCCAGATGTTGCGAAAGCTGACCGGCTCGCTGCGGTCGCCATGCGCCTGCAGCTTGATCGGCGCCCGGTCGTACTTCTTGTAGAACGGCTTCCCGATATAGAGCGTCTCGCCCTGCAGCTGGAAGTGGTTCTGCACCAGCACCCCGTTGAAGAAAACGGTCACGTTTGCAGGCATCTTCACCGAACCGTCGTCATTGAAGACAGGCGCAGTCCAAACCACGTCATAGGTCTGCCACTCGCCGGGCTTCCGCGCCGGATTCACCAGCGGAATTCCCTGCTTATAGATGCTGCCCGCCTGGCCGTTCACATAGGTCTTGTTGTTATACGAATCGAGCACCTGCAGCTCATAGCCGTCGTCGCCGGGTCCGGTGGAGGCGAGGAACACGCCGCTGTTGCCGCGCGCCTGATCGCTGCCCGTAATGTTCTCCGGAATCCGCCATTCAACATGAAGCTGATAATTCTTGAACGTGCGCTTCGTCTCGATATTGCCACCGCCCTCAGCGCCCTTCTTCACGGTGAGAATGCCATCGGCCACCGTCCACTTCGCCGGCGACTTGTCCCGGTTCGTTACCCACTCATCGAGATTCTTTCCATCGAACAGTACGATGGCATCCGATGGAGGCGCCGCATTCGTCGCGCCCGGCGTCACCACTTTCGGGACCGGTTCATAGACCTCGGTATCCTCATGCCGCGGACCGGAAGCCCCGCGCCCGCCTCTGGCGCCTCGGCCGCTGCCTCCCTGCTGCGCATAAACGGGCGCTACAAACGAAATCAGGCTGACAATCGCGATGGACGTGAACGTAATCTGGCGCATAATTCAAACTCAGTTTACACCCGCTTTATTGAAACAGCTTCGGAGCGAACTCATTCAGGTCCCGCCGCCACGTCAGCCACTCATGCGCGGTACCGGGAGATTCGTAAACCACGCTGTGTATTCCGGCTTTCTCCAGCGTGTCGTGCGTGTCATGCGTCGCCTTCATCAGCGCATCCTCAGCGGTCCCCAGACCGAAGAACAGCAAATGCACTTTCTTATGGAAAGCCGCCGCGTCCGCCATCGCGCCGTCATAGGTCGTCTTCGGATCCACATTCCGGATCGTGCCGCTGAACGCCCCGATATAAGAAAACTTGTCAAGGTGGTGCATCGTGATTTGCAGCGCCTGGCCGGAGCCCATGGATAGCCCCGCCATCGCGCGATGTTCGCGATCCGTCAGAGTGCGGTAACTGGCGTCGATCGACGGAATCAGATCCTTCATCACCACGTCTTCAAACGCCGTCACCACGCCCTGTCCGGCGCCCCTGCCCTGAGTCGGCTGCTCGCCCGGGCGATTAGCGTAGCCGCAGTCCATCACCACGATCATCGGCTTCGCCTTCTTCTCCGCAATCAGGTTGTCCATGATGAAATTCATCTTGCCCTGAATGCCCCAGCCGCGCTCATCCTCACCGGCGCCGTGCTGCAGATAAAGCACCGGGTAGCGTACCCGCGCGTTGCGGTCGTAATCGGGCGGCGTATAGACGTAAGCGCGCCGCCACAAGCCGGTCGTCTTCGAGAGATACCAGTGCGCCCGCAGATCCCCATGCGGAACGTCCTTCGGCAGGTAATAGTCGACGCCCTTTTCCGGAATCTCAATCCCGCTCGATTGCTTCGCCCATCCGAAAAACGTCTCGCTGCCCGCGTCGTTCACATCCGCACCATCGACGTTGAACCAGTAGTAGTGAAAGCCCGGAACTGCCGGGCCAGTAGTCACGGTCCAGAAGCCGTCCGCGCCCTTCGTCATCTCGACATCGGCTTTCCCCAGCCCGTCGCCCGCCGGATGCAGTTTCACTAATTTCGCGTCCGGCGCCTTCAGCCGGAAGGTCATCTGCAGATCCGAATGCACCCGCGGATACTGCGCCGCGCGTACGTTGGAAGTAGCTGGTTGCGAATCGTCCGCCTGAGCAAAACAAAGCCAACAGGAAAACGCGGCGCCGGCAACGAGGGCAATGGCTCGATTCATTTCGAGAGTCTATCAGGAAATCTTCCAGCTAACGAATTCCCGCTCCCTTGCGTCTCGGGTTAATATAGGTTCGCCGGTAGCCGTGAAAACACAGATGCGAATGCCGTTTCTTCTCGCCGCCCTGCTCCTCGCGGCCAGCAGCCCGGCGCGTCCGGCGGACATCAACTCACCAGAATTTTCCGCGTCCGACCTATTCCAGCTCTCCAAAGTCTGGACGGTCGATCTGGTATTTTCCCAGGCCGACTGGCGAACCATGGCGCCGCACATGGATGGCCCCCACGGCCCCGGCTTTCTGCTCGGCCCCGATGGCGGCCGGAACGGATTTCTCGCCGCACAGGGTCTCACTTTCAATTGGGGCCACGCCGATCTCACCATCGGCGGCAAGAGCTTTACCGATGTCGGCGTCCGCTTCAAAGGCAACGGCACTTATATGGAAGGCTCGATGCGCGGCAAGCTTTCCATGAAGATCCATCTCACGAAATATGTGAAGGGCCGGAAGCTCGGGGGCGTGACGGAATTCAATCTTGCGAACAACGTCACCGACGCCGGGTGGATGAATGAGGAACTCGCGTACCGGCTGTTCCGCGACGCCGGCGTACAGGCGCCGCGCTCCGCCTATGCGAAAGTCTACGTCACCGTGACGGGCAAATCGCCCCGGCACTATGCGGGCCTGTACTCTCTGATCGAAGAAGTGGGCGACACCTTCGCGCAGGACCGCTTCCATTCAAAATCCGGGGCGCTGCTCAAGCCAGTCCCGCCCAGCCTCTTCAGCTATCTGGGTGAGGATTGGGCACAATACAACCAGACCTACGATCCCAAGACCGAGCTGACCGCCTCGCAAAAGGCCCGCATTATCGAGTTCTGCAAAATTGTCACCCGCGGCAGCGATGAGGAGTTCGCCGCGAAGCTGCCCGAATACATCGATCTCGATAACTTCGCCCGATTCCTCGCCGTCGATGTCTGGCTCAGCGATTTCGATGGCATCCTGAACGCCGGCCAGAACTATTACATCTGGCTCTCGCCCACCACCGGGAAAATGAGCTTCATTGCGTGGGACCACGACCACAGCTTCGGCCAGATGGGCCGGTCGCCGAATTCGATGACGGAGAATTTTTCGATCTACACGCCGTGGTCGCGCGGCAATCGCTTCATCGAGCGCGTCCTCGGAGTTCCTGCGTTTCGCGATCTCTACCTCGCGAAGATGAAGGAATTCAACGGTACGATTTTTCTGCCGGAGCGTTTGTTTAAGCAGGTGGATGAGCTCGCCCCCGCCATTCGTCCCGCCATTGCCGAAGAAGCGGAATCCTCCGTACGGCGATTCGATCAGGTGGTAGCCGATCCGGTGGCAGGCCAGTCATCCTTCAGCGAACGTCTGAAGACTTTTGTGAAAGGCCGCAATCCTCGCGTCGCCGAGCAACTCGAAGGCAAATCACAGGGCGACCGCTTCGATCGCTGACTCTTGTTATCGCTGCGCGCTGATGCGCCCGGCGGTTTTCATGGGCACGCTCCAGAGTTCGTCGCCCGCCGTTACGAACAGCGTCTTCAGATCCTTGCCGCCGAAGGCGCAGTTCGTCGTTTCGTCTTTCGGAAACGGCACGAATTCGAGCAGTTCGCCCTTCGGCGAAAGGATGTAGACGCCGCCTTTGAATTCATCCACTGTTTCCGTCTTTGTGGGTTTGTTTCGTCCCGCCGCGACGAACAGCCGGCCGTCGCGATCCATCTTGAAGCCGTCGGGGCCGCGCGCCGTTTTCCAGTCGAAGATCAGGACGCGGCTGGCCGGATCGACGGTGCCGTCCTTTCGCAAGTCAAACCGCCAGAGCTTGCGTGCTCCGTTGAGGTGGTTATTCACGTTATCAGCAACGTAGAGATAACGGTCATCCGGCGAAACCAGAATGCCGTTCGGGCGCTCGACTTCATGCGCCAAAATTCGAACGATCTTCCCCGGTCCGTCGATCCGGTAAACGCCTTCGATCGGCTTCCCCGCATCGTCTTTAAGCTCGATGTTGTCCATCGATCCATAGCGGGGATCGGTGAAGTAGATTCGCCCGCGCGAATCAAGCGCCAGATCGTTTGGTGAATTGAGGCGCTTCCCTTCAAAGTGGTCCGCCAGCACGGTGAACGTGCCGTCTTTCTCCGTGCGCGTGACACGCCGCCCACCGGCTTCGCACGCGAGCACTCTGCCCTGCGAATCCACCAGAGTTCCATTGGCGCCCGGCGCATCGGTACGGAACGGTTCCACCTTACCGGCGGCCGTCAGCCGGTTGAGGTTGTTCCCTGAGACGAAATACAGGATGCCGGTAGTGGGATCCCACGAAGGACCTTCGCGAGCGCCTGATTCCGCGATCCGCTGCGGCGGACCAGTAGTAATCTTCTCCGCAGTCTTCGGCAGCAGCGTGTCGAGATCGATCGATGCTCCCATCGCCGCGTAACCAAGCCGGTTCGGATGCAGCTTATCGCCCGCGCCGCCCGTCGTGCTTTCCGGAATGAACTCCGCGCGCAATCCGCCGGTCTGCGGATCGACCGTGGCTTTATCGAAATCGGCCACGGCATCGAACAGTCCGCCGGTGCGGATAAATTCGTTCAGAGCCTTCCGCTTCGTATCCTGCTCGGCCGTCCCCGCCGTACTTCCGAGCGCCGACGTTACCGTGGCGCCGATTATGCGAATATCCGGAATCTTTGCGCGCAGCCGTCCCACCACTTCGTTCATCCCGGCCTCGACCACATCTACCGCCGTATTGTTCGTCCGGTTGAAATCGTTGATTCCTTCGAGCCACACCACTGCGCCGACGGCCGACAAACCCAGCACATCGCGATCCAGCCGCTGTGTCGCTGCAGGTCCGCCGGAGAACGGCTTCTCGGCGGAATATGTCACTGGCCCCGCCACCTGATTGCCGCCGATGCCCGTATTGACGACCGAAAACCGATCTCCATACTTAGCGTGCACACGCCGCGACAACACGTCCGGCCAGCGATCGTCTCCGTTCAGCGTCGACGCGGTGCCATCCGTAATCGAATCGCCGAACGCGACAATCGTACGCGTCGTCTCAGGCGCCATCATGTCGAGCGCATCGAGGAAATACCATGACGTTGTCGGGAACGGAAACGACGCCTCACCTTCTTCATTCCCCTTCGCGCCCGCGCCCGGCTTCGAAACATAGGAGGTCGTCAGCGCTTTCGCATGCCACGTCATCGGCCCGCTCTCCCCCGCCACGTGAAAGCTGACCGCCATCTTCCGCCCTGCCATCTGACCCAGTGCTGCGACCGTAAACGCATCGCTCCACGCCGATTCGCCCGGCGCAATCGTCACCGAGGGTTTCTTCCCGAACAGCACCGCATGATTCGTTCCCGGCAGGACCGCCGACCCGCTCAATTGCACACCGGCGAATATTCCGTCGAAAGTCACCGGCTTCGTGCCGAAAACGTTGGAGAACCGAATCCGCGCTGACGTGCCCCAGATGTCGGGGCGAATGGTCAGGCGAAACGATTGATCGTTCGCGCCGACCGCGGGCACTGGAAAAACGAGCGTAAGGTTCGGCTGCGCCGAAGCGTTGCCGCTCGGAAACGGTCCCTGTACCGACGCGGCCCAGCTTGTGACCCAATGCTGCGGCGCGGCGGAAAGAGAGGCGGAGGCGATAGACATGATGACGAATGCCGCAAACAGTCGGGGAAGCATCACCCAATTCTACGTCTGGATTGCCGTGCTCGCGCTCGCGGCCGCATTGCCTGCGCAGGAAACGCAGACGATCGCCGGGCGCTGGCGCTCAGTCGAAACTTCGCACGGCGGAATCGGCGGGCTGTACGAATTCCGCGCCGATGGAACGTTCTCCTTCAGCCCCGGCGCGATCGTCGATATGCCGTATCGGCTCGAAGGCAATCAGATTGTCTTTCCGCCCTCCACGACGACCGGCCCCGAGGAGAAATCGAAGCTCGAATGGAACGGGCGCGACGCCTTCCGCATGGATGACATCGCCTACCGCCGCCAGGGTTCCGCGCCCGATGCGACTCAACCGTTGAAGGGCGAATGGACCGGCAGGTTCCAAATGGACGGAAAAAACATGGAACGGCGCTTCATTTTCAACGGCGACGGCCACTGTTTGATGCTGATCCCCTTTCTCACTCAGAACGGCATTTACACGGTGCGCGGCGGAAATCTCGCGGCCCGGATTGACGGCGCATCCGCTCTCAGCGGAACGTTCTCGTTTGCGAACGGCGTCCTCGCCATTCACCGCAGTAACGGCAAAATCACAAAGCTGAAGAAGTATTGACCGCGGCCTGCTTTAGCCGCCCAAAATATCGAGCATGGAGGGGCCGCAGATTCGTTCGATTTCGGCTTTGAATTCTTTGTCTGGGCGGACCTTGGTGGGAACGTCCAGGATTACGGAAAAATCGCGCGGATTCTCCAGACGCAGGCGGACCTGCGTATCGCCTGGCTTTCGGCTGAAGAGATTGAGGAGTTCGGCCGGGCGATCCAGTCCGTTGCGCCCTACAAACACTTTGATGCTGATGAGCGTCGGCAGGGATATGCGCGCGACATCCAGCGGGATGATTTCCTTGATGGAAACTTTGGTCGGGTTGTCTTCTTCGGGGAGCGCCATGCCGCGAATCAGGACGGCCTGATCTTCGACCATCAGCGGTCCCAGACTCTCGAACGAGGTGGAGAAGACCAGGCCTTCGGTGGCGCCGTTGCGATCTTCGATCGTCGTCAGCGCCCACGGCTTGCCTTCCTTGGTACGGCGACGCTGGATTCCAGTGAGGACGCCGCACATGGCGACTTCGGTCCCTTTTTCCAGACCTTCGAGTTTGGTGGAATCGTGCGTGGCGAGCTCGGCGATCTTTTCTTCGTAGGCGTCGAGCGGATGACCGGTGACGTAGAAGCCCAGCATTTCTTTTTCGCCCGTCAGTTTTTCGCGGAGCGTTTCCTGCGGGGCTTTCGGCAACTGCGGTTCGGGATGCGACTCCATCATGCCGCCGAATAATCCGCCCTGGCCGGAGGCTTTGTCTCGCTGCGCGGCGGCGCCGGATTCGATCGCCTTATCGAGCGCGAGCAGAAGCTGGGGACGCGTACCTCTCTCTTTTCCAACCAGCCCATCCATGGCGCCGGCCTTGATCAGACTTTCAATCACGCGGCGATTGATGGCGCTCATGTCCGCGTCTTCGCAGAACTGGAAGATCGACTTGAAGCGTTCGACTTCTTCGCGCGCGCGGATGATAGCTTCGACCGCGCCCTGTCCCACGTTTTTCACAGCGCCGAGACCGAAGCGAACGGCGTCGCCCTCGGCATCGCGCGTGGGCGTGAACATGTAGTTCGAGGCGTTCACGTCCGGCGGGAGCACGCGAATGTTCATTTCGCGGCACTCGTTGATGTACTTCACGACCTTCGGGGTGTTGCCGGTTTCCGAAGTGAGCAGCGCGGCCATGAAATCGACCGGGTAGTGCGCTTTCAGATAAGCCGTGACGTAAGCGAGGAACGCGTAGGCCGCGGAGTGCGACTTGTTGAAGCCGTAGCCCGCGAACTGTTCCATGAGATCGAAGAGCTTTTCGGCGCGCTTCGGGTTGTGGCCGCGCTCGACCGCTCCCTTCATGAAGGTCTCGCGCTGCTTGACCATTTCCTCGAGCTTCTTTTTGCCCATGGCGCGGCGCAGCATGTCCGCGCCGCCGAGCGAGTAGCCGGCGATGCGCGAGGAAATCTGCATCACCTGCTCCTGATAGAGGATGACGCCGTAGGTTTCCTCGAGGATTTCTTTCGTATCGGCGAGCTCGTACTGGATCGGCTTGCGGCCGTGTTTGCGCTCGATGAAGTCATCGAGCATGCCGCCCTGGATGGGGCCGGGGCGATAGAGGGCGTTGAGCGCGGTGAGGTCTTCGATGCGGCTCGGCTGGTAGCGGCGGAGAATATCGCGCATGCCAGGCGATTCGAACTGGAAGACGCCGCTGGTCAAACCTTTGCAGAAAATTTCGTAGGCCTTCGCATCCGTGACGGGAAGATCTTCGAGAACCAGCTTCACGCCGTGGCGCTGGTCGATCATCTTCAGGGCCTCATCGATCAGGGTGAGGGTGGTGAGGCCGAGGAAGTCCATCTTGAGGAGCTGGAGTTTATCCAGCCCGTTCATGTCGTACTGGGTGACGATTTCCTCTTTGGCCGTGCGGGAGAGGGGGACCAGCGTTTTCAGCGGCTCGGGCGAAATGACGACGCCCGCGGCGTGGACGGAGGAGTTGCGCGCGAAGCCTTCGAGACGGACGGCGACATCGAGCACTTCCTGAACCTTTGGTTCCTTGCGGGCGAGGTCCGCGAAACCGGGCTCCATCTCGAACGCTTCTTTGAGGCCGATATTGAGGACGTTGGGGACAAGCTTGGTGATGCGATCGACCTCGCCAAAGGTCATATCGAGAACGCGGCCGACGTCTTTGATAGCCGCGCGCGCGCCGAGGGTGTTGAAAGTGATGATCTGGGCGACCTGCTCGCGTCCGTATTTTTCGGTGACGTACTGGATGACTTCGCCGCGGCGGTTCATGCAGAAATCGATATCGATATCGGGCATGCTGATGCGCTCGGGGTTGAGGAAGCGCTCAAAGAGCAGGCCGTACTGGAGGGGGTCAATATCGGTGATCGCCATGGTGTAGCTGACGAGGCTGCCGGCGGCGGAACCACGGCCGGGACCGACGGGAATGCCTTTCGATTTGGCGTAGCGAATGAAGTCCCAGACGATCAGGAAGTAACCGGAGAACTTCATCTGCTGGATCATGCCGATCTCGCGCTCGAGGCGTTCGATGTAGGCGGGGATATCGAACCGGAGCAGGCCCTGGGCCTTCAGGGCTTCGAGGCGGGGACGGCGTTTTTCGAAACCATCGCGCGCGACCTGGGCGAAGTAGGAATCCGTGGTGTGGGTTTCGGGAATATCGAAACGCGGGAACGGATCTTTGACCTTATCGAGCTTGATGTGGCAGCGCTGCGCGATCTCGTACGGGCGGTTGACGGCGTCTTCGAGCTCGCCGAAGAGGGCCATCATTTCGTCGCGCGTCTTGAGGTAGAACTCGGGGTGATCCCAGTGCATGCGGTTCGGGTCCGACATGGTTTTGCCGGTCGAGATGCACATGAGGATTTCG
>DASYCD010000492.1:0-2249 GCA_036500405.1 Bryobacteraceae bacterium | reverse complement strand
ATCCACGTTTGGATACATCTCCAGCAGTCCCTCCAGCGGCGCGTTGCGATTATTCGCAATGGTACGAATGGCGCGGTTCCGCAGGTCGGTGTCTTTTTCGGTCTTCGCGATGTTCAGCAGCGAGTCCCACGCCCGCGTGTTGGAGAGCGAATCGATGATCGTCCCCTTCACTCGCGCGTCGTTCACCGTTCCGTAAATGCTGCCGAGTTGCTGCTGCGAATCCTTTGATCCGGACTGCCCCAGGTAGCGGATGGCCTGCAACTGGAGATCCGGGTTGCCGCCGCCCTTCGCGTATTCGCTCAGAAGCTGCTGGGCGCGCGGCGACCGGCTCTGCGTCAGCACGAACAGTGCGTTCCGCTTGATGTTGGGAGTGCTGCTGCCTTTGAGAATATTTTCGATCAGGGGGACCGCGCGTTCCGGATCCGCATTCATCAGGCTGTTGATCGCCAGCAGTTTGAGATCGTCGTTTGATTCCTGCGCCGGGGAGATCGGCTGACCGGAGCTTTGCTTCACTTCGGTCTCGAGCGCCTGCGCGTCATTCAGCCACGCGCTCTGGGGATAGTCGCGGTGCAGTTGCGTCAGGGTTGCCAGCGCCTCATCCTTCTTCCCGGCGCGGTTCAGCGCGTAGGCTTTCCAGTAGAGCGCGCCATCCGCGCGGCTCGATTTGGAATTGATCACCTGATCGAAGCGGATCACGGCTTCGTCGTAGTGATGCTGATCCAGCGCGCGCGTGCCGGCGTCATATTCGCCATCGCCGCGGCCGATCATAATGCGCA
The DNA here is from genome assembly GCA_036500405.1 of Bryobacteraceae bacterium. Taxonomy (GTDB): domain Bacteria; phylum Acidobacteriota; class Terriglobia; order Bryobacterales; family Bryobacteraceae; genus BOG-234. The sequence goes on along the minus strand of DASYCD010000492.1, from coordinate 1,473 downwards.
TGGCTTTCGGACCGTCGGGTGGATTGGGCGGCATGGGCTTCGGGGCCTGCAGAAACGCCATATCGCCGAGCGCGGAGAAATCGAAATTCATGTTGCGCATCTTCATATCGAGACCGGAAAGCTTCTTCTGGAGGTCCAGATCGAGGTCGATGTTCGCGCGGGACTTGAGTTCGTCCAGGTTGATATTTATATCCGGCATAGAACCGAGCCGGTCCTGCATCTCGCGAAGCTTCTCCTCCGCGCGGGCCTGGATTTCGTCTACATCGATGGATTTCATTCTCTCCGCGGCTTCGGCCATCTTCTCCTGAATCTGGACCATCTTGTCCTGGGAGAACGCGCCGCTATCGGCAAGCGCCTTCGCCTGGGCTTCGGCTGCCGCGACCTGGTCCGCCAGTTCACTTTGCATGGCGACTGCCGGAGGCGTTGGCGCTGCAGGGGCCGTGGGCGCCGCCGGCGCAGGAGGCGCCTGGCAGAATGCCGGCACAGCCAGCGCGGCCATCAGCACAGCGTGTGAATAGAACTTCATAATTTCCGCTCCTCGTTCCGTAAATTCGATTCGACGACCCGCACTTTGAACAGCAGCGAATCGGATTCAATCCGGTCGCGCAGCGCGAGTACTTCATTGCCGGTTTTGCTATCCGGCGTGTGAGCCGCTTCAATCAGGAAGCGCTCGGTTTCGTCCAGAAAATTCGTAGTCTGCGTTTCGCCCTGCGCCAACAGCGACTGGCGCACCAGACGGCTTTCCTTCACCAACTCCGCGGCGTGGTCGCGATTGGCCGCCAGCGACACCGGCGTATCGCCCGAATTGACGATTTCGGTCATCAGAATCTGCACGCGGTCCAGATGGTCCGCCGCCGCGATGGCGAGGATGTTCTGCCGCGCATGATCCGAAAGGCCTGCCAATTCGACGGGCGCGACCGGGCGCGAATACCGGCCGGCGAGGAACACGGCGACCAGCAGCACCGCAAATCCCGCCGCAGCCGTGAGAACGCGGAGAGGACGGCCGGTGAGCCATTTGCGCCATCCCGCTGGCTGCGGATGCGTTTCCATTGCGGGAACAAGCCGCAGCCATACGTCGCGCCCGAATTCGGGCGAACGTTCAGGGACCGACCACTGGTTGCAGACATTCAGCGTTTGCGCCAGCGATTCGGCCGCCGCCCGGCAATCCGCGCATTCCGACAGATGCGGCTGCGCGAGTTCCGCGGCCCCCGGTTCGTTGTAATACGCGAGAATCAGATCTTCTTCAGTCAGATGCTTCATACGTGACATTCCAAAGCCCGGCGGAGCTTGCGCACCGCGCGGAAAATACTGTGCCGCGCCGCCCCGGGCTGTACACCCAGCGCGCCCGCGATTTCTTCAATTCCCAACCCCTCGTAATGGCGGAGAACGAACGCCATCCGCTCGATCTCACTCAGCGAAGCGAGCGCCGGTTCGAAATCGGCGCTGGCCTGAGCGCTGCGGGCCATGCGCTCG
>DASYCD010000491.1:0-5407 GCA_036500405.1 Bryobacteraceae bacterium | reverse complement strand
CTCGGCGACGATGCACCAATCTGTGGCGGGCCTTGTCGCAAGTTACACGCACAATCCGGCGCGAATCGCGGTGGAGGCGTCCGCGGAAACCGCGGGCCAGATCGATTTCTTCTGCTACGAAGTGAGCCAGGCTTCCAAGTTCGATCTCCTCGGACATCTGCTGAAAACCGAAGAAGGTTCTTTCCTCGTGTTCGTGGCCACGAGAGACGGCGCGGAGAGGCTCGCGAAAAGTCTGGAGCGCAGGAACCACAAGGTGGCCACCATCCACGGCGACCGTTCGCAGAAGCAGCGGAATGGAGCGCTGCAGGGATTTAAAGACAATGTCTACCGCGTGCTGGTCGCGACCGACGTAGCGGCGCGTGGAATTCACGTGGATGACATCGCGCATGTGGTGAACTACGACTTGCCGCGGGAGCCGCAAAACTTCATTCATCGCGTGGGACGCACGGGCCGCGCCGGCGCCCGCGGCGCCTCCTGGACCTTTGTGACGCCGCTCGAACGCGCCGATGTGCGCAGCTACGAGCGAGCAATGGGCATTCAGGTGGAGTATCGCGAACTGCCGCCGCTGCCGCGTCCTATTGGGCTCATACCGGATGTGCAGGCGTTTCTGGATTCGATGAATGCCACCCAGCCGTCAGGAAATGCGCCGAAGCCGGCAACGGCGAGAAGTGACTCGGGCAACCGCCGACGGCATCCCTGACTTGATTGCCGGGAGCTCACCGGCTTACTGTCTCAAGATTGCGTTGGCTACTTGTTGCCGATCTGAGTGGGCGGCAGCAATGGCGACGTCACAATCCACGGATTCTTAACGCTGATCGGTGAGTGCGTCACCGCCGGATCTCCAAGCGCCACAGCGGCGCCCGTCGCCGTGCTGCCGTTCGCCGGTTGCAACACCTTGCCAGGTACAGCTGCACAGGAAACCGTATAGTTGCTCTGGTCCACGGCAACGATACTCGAGGATGTGAACTTCCATTTCTGCAGATCCGGATTCTGCGTTGCCAGGCCACCCGCCTCGTATCTGAAATCCTGTTTGACTCCGGTTGTAGCTCCGGGCCCGGCTATTGACGGATTCGCTGTCACGTACAATCCCGCGAGCGTTCGGATATAGAAGAACCCGTTGCCGGCGTCCTCGAACCGGAACTTTTGCGCCTCGTCCGCAGCGTTCGGCGACAACTGACAGAGCGGCGCCCCGGCAAGCAGGCTGCCGCCCTGCACATCCAGGCACATCTTCGAAGCTCCGTACACCAGAGTGTAGGGAATAAATGGCCGGAACGGGCCCGGCTGAACCTGCGCCGCCAAAATCTCCGACAGATCGTGGGCTGCCGCATATCTCGCCCCCAGGTACGGGGGATTGTTGCTCATGAATCGGCGCACGATGGTCTTAAGGATGGACGTATGGTCGAAATGCAAAGCATCTGAGCCAAAGACCGAGCCGCTTTTCACCCACGGCGAAATGACGAAGCACGGCACGCGGATACCAGTGGTCTGGAGCATCCCGGGAGCGACAGGTACTGCATTGGGCGGCGGCACATGGTCGTAGAATCCGCCATGTTCGTCATACGTCAGGATCATCAGCGTCCTATCCCATTTCGGACTCGCGACTACCGTCTCCACAAGGTCTCTGATGAAGGGCTGGCTGTTCCTGATGTCCGAAGGAGGTTCGTCGCAGAAGCTGTTCGGAGGATAGTCCACATAGTGCGGCTCTATGAACGAAACGGCCGGCAGATTCCCGGACTTCGCCAGGGCTTTGAATCCTTTTATGGGATCGTTAAAGCTGACCACATTCTCCGAGTCAAAGGTATAACGCTCGAAGAACCGGAGGAAAGAATAAAAGTGTTCGAAGTTCCTCCAGGAAACCCCCGCGGGAGTCAGCCAATCGAAGATCGTGTCATTGAGAACAGGAATCAGGGGACTGGAATTCGAATATTCCCATGCGCCCCAGGGATCGATGTTGGGGCGTCCTGTCAGTTCGTAGAAGCGGTTCGGAAATGTCGGTCCGGGGTGGGCAGCAAACCAGCGGTGACCAACTGCAAAATCGCGAGCGAGCGAATCGTAGGTCGGCACATTATCCGCGGTGTGATAGCCCATCACGCGGTGCGCTGTCGCCGTGCCGCACTCATCAGCCTGGGCCTGCACAAAGCCATCCATTTTGCCGTCATTGATCTGGACGGCAGTCCGTTCCGGACCATTGGGCGGACCAGGAGAAAAGATCGTATCTCCGGCAGCCAGGCGGAAGGAGCTGCACTTGCGGCCATTGAACATGTTGAACTCGCCGCCCTTGAGTCCATCCACGTCCTTGCGGTTCCTGCCGCCCTTTTCGGGTGGCAGGCTCAGATAGCCGAGCATGTGATCGAAGGATCGATTCTCCTGGAGCAGGACGATGATGTGATCGATATTCGCGAGAGAGCCGGGGTCCATGGTTAACGGCCAGTCCGCAGGCTTCTGATACTGGAAGCTCATCGCAGGGGTCGCGTAGTCCAGAAAAACGTTGTCGTTACTGACCTGGAGATTTCGCAGAACACATGGATATGGGTATGGCACGAGTTCCGGATTGCCGCTCGCGATCACGCTTCCCATCAGCCACGAACTGGCGGTTGCGTTGATCGACTCCCGGAGAGTGACTTTGGTGATGGAGTCGGCTGAACTGAGGCGCCCGAATATTCCTTCGCGGAGTCTTTTCTGGATCGCACCTCCTGGGTCGGTCGCGTGCGCGGTAGTGAACGCCACGTCAAGAACCTTGCCGATCAGATCAGTCTTGAACTGAGCCGGATCCGTGGTTTCTCCGCTGACAGGTTGTCCCAGAAACGTTCCGCTCACCTTGTAAATAGGCGGATTGAAGGATACCGGAGTGTATTTGATCCCGTTGATGTCGTCTACCCAGCCAAACAGGTCAACCGCATTGGTCGCGGCATTGTGCCGCAGCGTGAGGCGGATTCTGATCTCAAATCTGACCAGGTCAAGTGAAATCGAGCCCTGGATTTCTTCAGGACCATCTGTTTCGAATTGCAGATCCAGCGTGAGGGGTGTCTGGTTGTCGCCTGAGTTCACAGTGAAAGCCAGAGACTTACTGTTGATATCTTTCAGGTACACTCCGAGCCCGAACCATGTAGTGAACTGGCCCAGCTCCGAGATGCTGTGTGAATAGGTGACGCCCATCCTGAATGCCGGATCGAGCGGCTGCCCATCGGGAGGAGGAACATCATTCTCGATCGACTGCAGATCCGAGAACGATGGCGGTATCTGATCCCCGAACGATTGCGAACTGTCAAGCCTGAATTTCAGGAACGGATCCGTGCTGCCTGCCACCTGGCGGCTGTTGAACAACTCCTGGAGTTTCTGGCTCACGAAGCTGAGTGAAATGTTCTTCGTGCGCTCGCGTCCGCCTGGGGAGATCGGCGCCATCGGATAGAAGAGGGTCGGAAACGCCCGGCCGTTATAGACCCCCATGTGTTTGTGGTGGTCCTGATCCAGCACAACGCCGGAGATCGTAAACGAGTACGGCTGGCTGTTGCCGAAAAAGAACGTCACCCGGTAGTCAAAAATCCACTGATCCTCACCGGCGCCGATATTGATAAACACCACCGGCAGCACCATATCGCGAAGCTCGATGAACTGCGCCGCCAGCGGCAGATCGACGCGCTTGTAGCCATCGCCGGAATCCGGGAACGTCTGGCCCTTGTCGATATCTGTCGCCACCGAGATATCCGTGCTTGCGGTTGCGCTCAACCGGTTGACGATGTGAATGTTGAGGCTCGTGTCTGAATTCTTGTCGTCATCGTGCGTGTGGAATTCAATGGTTACCCCGGTCATGAAGGAATTCGTGGCCGGTTTGACGCGAGCGGGCGGAGTCCGAAGTTCGGCGCAGATCCCGGAATAGTTGCGGTTATCCTGATTGAGAACGATGCCGTTGATGCCGTTGATATTGGAATTGAAAGGTGGAAGCGTGACGCCGTTATCCAGCGTGACTGTCAACGTGTAGTCGAATTTCCACGTGTCGCTCGATTCCGCCAGAATGTGAAAATTCACTTCGGGCAGTATGAGCTCTTCGAATGGAATCGGCTTCGATCGTAGCTGGATGTTGACCGTATTTGTCGTATGGTCGTGAAACGTCTGCCCCTGACTCGCATTGATAGCGTAGCCAAGATAGGGATTTTTCCCGAACCAGTTGGCGTCATTTTCGAGGTAGTCCTGAAGGTTTGCCTGAAATGTGCCCGGACCTCCCGAATCGGACGAGTCGTTGCTGCGGTTTTTGACGAAGATATGCAGCAGGGAGTCATCGTTCAGATCGTCATCGTCCGTATGGAAATCGATCGTGATCTTCGCAACCACCGGACCCGCGTGATAACCGAAGTCCGCGATCACGAATTGAGCAGGCTGAAAAGTCCCGTCCCCATTGCTGAGCGCGGTCCAGACGCCGTCGTCGCCGAAACCGATGATGTCGGCTTTACTGTCCCCGTTCAGGTCTGCGAGATACCGGGGATGGAAGGGTACCCGCCAGCCCGTGTTGTAATTGAACGCCTGCAGAACGAGCTTCGCGCCGCTCCCGCCCGCTACCGATACCCACACGCCATCATTGCCGAAGGCGACGATATCGGCCTTCCCATCGCCGGTCACATCGGCTGCGAAGCGCGGATGGCTTTCGACGCGCCAACCCTGGTTGTAGCCCAGATCGGCAAGTATGAAGCTGGCAGCGGCGAATCCGCCAGTTCCGTTACTCAGGGCAGTCCAGACGCCATCATTCCCAAAGCCGATAATGTCGGCGCGACGATCGCCATTGAGGTCTCCCATAATCCGGGGCCTCTCGACATCCCAGCCCTGTCCGGGATTGAAGCCAGCCAGCACCAGTTGCGGCGGCTGAAATGTTCCGTCGCCATTGCTCAGGGCAACCCATACGCCGTCGTTGCCAAATCCGACGATATCCGCTTTACCGTCGCCTGTTAAATCGGTGACGAAGCGTGGGTGCTGATCCACGCGCCAACCCTGGTTGTAGTTGAAGCCGTTGATAACGAGGCGCGGCGACTGAAAAGTGCCATCACCATTGCTCAAAGCCACCCAGACGCCATCGTTGCCAAACGCAACGATATCTGCTCGCTTGTCTCCCGTGATATCGGCGAGAAAGCGCGGATGCTGATCGACGCGCCAGCCGTGATCGTATCCAAATTCCGCCACCACGAACTTCAGCGGCTGGAACGAGCCGTCTCCATTGTTGCGTGCGGTCCAGACGCCGGCATCGCCAAAACCGACGATGTCGGCGCGGCCGTTTCCTGTGAGGTCGGCCAGCAAACGCGGGTGCTTCTCCACCATCCATCCTGTATGGAAGTTGAACCCCGCAAGGACCATGTTTGGAGGTTGAAATGTGCCGTTCCCGTTGTTTAGGGCGACCCAAACTCCGTCCAGTCCGAAGCCG
>DASYCD010000490.1:0-3897 GCA_036500405.1 Bryobacteraceae bacterium | reverse complement strand
TCGGCCGCGCTCGAGACGCGACAGAAAGCTGCGAATCCCGCGCCTGATATTGCGGGGCTGATGGATGTGCTGCCGCGGCTTTTGGCGCTGCCGGAATCGATGACCACTCCCGCTGAGCGATCGATGTGGCGGAAGATGCTGACGGATCTACCACCGCTGCCGCGCGGGTTAACAGACGCCGCGGGAAAGTGTCCGACGACACCCGAGACGGCTTCTGCGACTGGCGAAAAAATCCTCTGGCCGGCGGAAACATTTGGCAAGTACGAGAACTCCGAAAATCCTGAGCTTTACTCCGTGTTTCCGTTCAGAATCTTTGGCGTTGGGCTGCCCGAGCTCGATCTCGCCCGAGCCACTTACAAAGCACGCGGCAACAAAGCGAGCACGTGCTGGGGCCAGGACGGGATTCACGCGGCGTGTCTTGGCCTGGCGGAAACCGCCCGCGACGAAGTGATTGCCAATTTCACCGCTTATGGCAGCGAACGATTCCGCTGGTTCTGGAAGCCCGGCCACGATTACGAGCCCGATCTGGATAACGGTGGCGCGGGCCAGATGATTCTGCAATCGATGCTTTTGCAGGTGCGCGGCGAAAAGCCTCTACTTTTCCCGGCCTGGCCGAAGGAATGGAATGTCGATTTCAAGCTGCACGCGCCGATGAACACTGTGGTGCGTGGGGTCTGGCGCAACGGCAAGCTGGGAAAGCTGGACGTGACGCCTGCCAACCGCGCGAAAGACATCGTGCGGATGACGCCGCAGTAGCGGCTATGTTTCGGGCCCGAAGGCGATTACGAAGTAACGGGCGCGCTCGGTGGTAGATGGGTTCTTCACGCCGTGCTCATCGTTCGATCCCGCGAAGCCGAAGCCGCCGGGGCCGATCCGCGTGGTCTGGCCGTTGACGGTGAAATCCAGCTCGCCGTTCACCATCAGCGTCATTTCTTCGTGCGCGTGATGGTGGGGCGGATGCGGCTCGCCGCCGGGTGCGAGCTCGGTTTCGTGGGCCTCGATGCGGAACTTGTTGCGCGTGAGGCCGTCGAAAATCGCGTGCGTATTGTTCTTGCCACCGGCGCCGCTGGTTCGCGAGGGCAGGTCTTCGAATTTCTTGACCACGGATTTCAGCGTCGGCAGATCGGCGGCATTCGCCTGCGACGCCGCGATTGCCCCGAGAACCGGGAGCAGGACAGCGAGATCTCTTCTGGTGGTTTGCATGGATTTTATTGTGCCTCTCGTCGCAAGTAAGTAGTATAGATTTCGTCGCGGACCTGGTAGAACGGCGCCATTGTGACCGGACCTCCGGTGGTCGCGATGGTGAATACGGATGGCTGGTGCGGCGCCGGCCGCGGCGTTCCGGGCAGGCGAAGCGTTTGATCCTGCAGATCGGCGGGCGGATTTACGGCCACCATCATCTGGGTTCCGCGCATCATCGCCACGCGATCAGGATGTTTGTCATCCACGGGCTGCAGACGGAAATCGAGCGGGAGTGAAAGCTGCACGGTATCGCCATTGCGCCAGCGGCGTGAGATCGAGGCAAATGTACCCGGCGCGGCCGCGGTGGAAAACGATTTTCCGTTAACCTGGATCTTCGGATTGCGCGTTGCCCAGCGCGGAATCCTCAGGTGCAGCGCGAAAGTGGTGGGCGCCGGCGTTTGAATCCGAAAGTGCATTTCGCCTTCATCGGGATACTGGGTCTCCTGGACGAGCGTTACCGGCGCGCCGTTCACCGCCCAGCGAACTTCCGAGGGCGTGTAGAGATTGACGAACAGATCTTCGTCGCGGTGGAAGTAAACGTTCAGTACGCAATCCGCGACAGACTGCAGCAGGGTTCCCGAACAGCATGGCCACTTGCGCTTGTAATAGCCTTTCTTCGCGAGCGCCTGATAATCCGAGTAATAGAAATATTCGCCGTCGCCGCCTGGATCTTTCGATGCAATCAGGGCGTTGTACAGGATGTTTTCGAGCCCATCGCCATAGCGGCTTTCGCCGGTGAAGCGCAGCAAATAGCGCGCGAGCTTCGTGTGGGCGTAGCAGCCGCAGGGGGTTTCAAAATGATCTCGCGTGGTGGTGAGGGCTTCGCCGAGCTTGCCTTCACCGGGCGCCACGAATGCCTCTTTCGGTCCCCAGCCGCCGGAAGCGAACTGCTGCGTTTCTTCCAGCATGTCCCAGGCATTGCGTATTGCAGTGAGGTACTTCGCTTCTCCCAGCACTTCGTACGCGCGCGCCGCCGAGCTGAGCGCAATCGCGTGACTGTAGGCATGTTTGCCGGGCAGCACGTTGCGGTTCTGCGCGAGTGGATCGTAGAGATCGTGATCGAGTAGATAGAGGCGCGCCATGTCGAGATACTTGCGATCGCCGGTCAGCTCCCAGGTGTTAAAGAGATTTTCCGGCAGGATGTAGGGCTCGTCGTAAGGCGCCTGCTTCGGGCTGTCCGGACCGCGATCGTAAGTGTGATCGGGAATATGCGGGATAGCGCCTTGAATCGTTTCCACCAGCACTCGCTTCGCGTCCGCGTTTTGCACAAGCCGCGCCGCGTCAAGCAGCCCGGCTTCGTATTTATCGAGGATGTAGCAGGGCCACGTCGTGGCGGCTATCTTGCTCGCGTAGGGATAGCCATCGGGCCCGAGCGTTTCCGCGAAGCCTTTGACGAGCGCGTTCACCCTGGCGGCGCAGGCGGGATCTTTGGTGGCGCCGTAGATGCGCGAGAGCCCGGAGATGTACTGGCCGAGAGTGTGGCCCGGGACGAAGCCGTTAGCGTCATACCAGCCGCCCATGTCTTCGCCGGGCGCGGGCAGGCCGGCGCGCTGGCGGTAGACCTTCAGCAGCCGGTCATTGTCGAGCGCAAGAAAATGCGCATGGATGGCATCGTACTGGCGCTTCATCGGCCCGCCGGTGAGCGTCACAGCTCCGTAGCGAAATTCGTTCAGGTGGGAGGACGTGGCAGGCGCAGCGTGAAGGCGCGTTGCCAATGAGGCCGCTACACTGCCGCGAAGGAAATCTCTGCGATGGAGGGGCGCCGCCACGGCTCCATCATATATGCGTTACCGGGGCCGGTGGTAAAGTTGCAATTTAAAGCGCCTAACCCAAATCGGGAGGTTTTCCATGACACGCATCTCTTACATCCTGACCAGCATTCTTTCGGCCGCCGTGCTTCTCACGCCGGCCTTCGCGCAGGAGAAGCCGCTCAACAAAGCGCCCAAAGGGTTCACCAGTCTTTTCGATGGCAATGATCTTTCGGGATGGCGCGGTGAGAAGGGCGATTACAGCCCGCACACTCAGGCGACGCTGACTCCGGAGCAGCTCTCCACCATGCAGACGCAGTGGAACGCTGACCGGGATATGCACTGGAGCGTCGACAAAGACAAGCATGAGATCGTCTCCGATGGCCACGGCGTGTTCCTCGCGACTGACAAGAATTACGGCGACTTCGAACTTTACGTCGATTGGCTGATGGTCAACCACAACGGCGATTCCGGTATCTATCTGCGCGGCTATCCGCAGGTGCAGATCTGGGACGTGGACAATCCGCGCGAAGTGAAGAACGGCGCGCCCCGCGGGTCCGGTGCGCTGTGGAATGACAATCCCGAGAATCCCGGCAAGTGGCCGCTCGTGAAGGCCGATAATCCGGTGGGGTCGTGGAATACGTTCCACGTCAAGATGATCGGTTCCAAAGTGTGGGTGTGGTTCAACGACAAGCAGACGGTGGATGGCGCGGTGCTCGATAACTACTTTGACCGCACGATTCCGGTGCTGGCGACGGGGCCGGTCGAACTCCAGACCCATGGCTCGGAAATCCGGTTCCGCAATCTCTACATCCGCCAAATCGGTGCGGCTGAAGCGGCGAAGGCCGGCAAGTAATCAACTGGCGACCGCGACGGTGCGCAAAGTAGCGAGCGCTTTGCTGCGCTC
>DASYCD010000489.1:0-6372 GCA_036500405.1 Bryobacteraceae bacterium | reverse complement strand
CGCGGCGACGGCCATTGTGGGCGCGGAACTCGGCATCCTGCAGCTCAGGGAGGTCAACAAGCTGCGAGTGGCGGCGCAGACCGGCCACCAGCCCCCCTTTCTGGAATTCGTCTCGAATGGCGAGTCCGGCGGCTTCGCGTCCCAGGAAGCTTTGAAAGCCGGAACCCGTATTGTGGCGCGTGACGTGGAAACCGATCCCCGATTCGCCGGTACGAAGGCGCTCGAAGTAATGCGCGCGGCGGGTATACGCGCCGTTCAGAGCACCCCTCTGTTCAGCCGCGGCGGAAAGATGCTCGGCATCCTCACCACGCAATGGAAAACGCCGCATGCGCCCGATGAATATGAACTCGGCCGGCTGGATCTTCTCGTCCGGCAGGCCGCGGATCTGATCGAAAGTAGCGCCAGCGCCGAACTCCTGCGAACCAGCGAGGAGCGCATGGCGCTGGCTATAGACGCCGCGGGGATGGGCACCTGGGATGTCGATCTCGAAACCGGGGCGTCCAGATGGTCGCGGCGGCAGTTTGAGATTCTCGGCTATAAAGCAGAGCCGGACCGCAACTCAACAATGCTCCACTGGCACTCGTGCATACACCCGCATGACCTGGATGCCGTCGATGAGGCGGTGCGAAACGCCCGCGCCACCGGAGAGCGATACGCTTCGGAACATCGGATTCTCCGCGCCGATAGCGGCGAGGTCCGATGGGTTGCGGAATTTGGCCGTTATACAGGGAATTTGGGCGGCGAACCGCAGCGCTTCATCGGCGTCTCGCTCGATATTACGGAACGCATCGAGACTTCGCGAAATTCCCTGTTGCTGGGCGCCATTGTCGATTCATCGGACGACGCCATCATCAGTAAAAACCTGGATGGCGTGATCACAAGCTGGAACAAGAGCGCCGAAAGGCTTTTCGGCTATACCGCTGCGGAAGCGATCGGGCAGACGGTAGCGGCGCTTCTGATTCCGGCGGATCGGCAAAATGAGGAGCCGGATATCCTGGCGCGGCTCGCGAGAGGGGAACGGGTCGATCATTTCGAAACCGTGCGCCGGCGCAAGGATGGATCGCTGCTGGATCTGTCGCTGACCATCTCTCCGGTTAAGGACGGCCGCGGCCGTATCGTCGGCGCCTCGAAAATTGCGCGCGATATCACCGAGCGCAGGCAGCGCGAAGCGCAGCTTCGGAGCAGCGAAGAGCGATTCCGCGCGCTGGTCAACGCGAGTTCGGACGTGGTCTATCAGATGAGCGGCGACTGGAGCGAGATGCGGCATCTGGTGGGCCGTGAGTTCATCGCCGACACGCTCGAACCGAGCACGACGTGGCTCGGCAGGTACATCCACCCCGACGATCAGGCGCACGTAACAGAGACGATTGAGGCCGCCATCCGGGACCGGTCGGTCTTTGCGCTGGAACACCGCGTCATGCGCCCCGATGGAACCCTGGGCTGGACGTTCTCGCGCGCGGTTCCGATTCTGGACGAAGCCGGCGGGATTCTGGAATGGTTCGGGGCGGCTTCCGACATTACGGATCTGAAGAATGCCGAGAAAGCTCTGAAGGAAAGCGAAGAGCATTTTCGGCAGCTGGCGGAAACAGGCCCGCAGATTATCTGGCTTTCCAACGGCAATGGCGAGCTTGATTTTGTCAATCAGCGGTGGGTGGACTTCTCCGGCCTGGATCTCGCGGGCACGAAAAACCCCTTCACAATACAGAGCAGACTCCATCCGGAGGACGACGTACTCGCGAAGTGGTGGCGTTCGGTCTCGACCTCAACTCCATTTGAACTCGAAGCGCGACTGCGGGGTAAGAACGGAGAATTCCGCTGGTTCATGATGCGCAGCGTACCCGTAATGGATCAGGCCGGACGCGTGCAGCGATGGTTTGGCTCTTCGACCGATATTCACGAGAGCAAAATGGCCCAACTCGAACTGCGCCGGGCCAACCAGGCGCTCGAACAGTTCGCCTATTCCGCTAGCCATGATCTGCAGGAGCCGCTGCGCAGCGTGCGGATTTTTTCCGACATGCTGTTCAAGCGATGCAGCTCCAAATTTGACGGCCAGGAGCTCGAATTCCTTGAGTACGTACGGGATGGCGCCGCGCGAATGGAAATGCTGGTGCGCGATCTTCTCTCTTACACGCAGGCCTCGAAAGTGGTAAAGCCGCCGGCGCCCGCCGATTCGGGCGCGGCATTCGAAGTGGCGCTTGGAAATCTGGCGGGCGCAATCGCCGGGACGAAGGCGACTATCGAGTCCGGAGTCCTGCCCCGGGTTTATGTCAGTCAGACCCAACTGACGCAGCTGTTCCAGAACCTGGTCGGCAATGCGCTGAAGTATCACCGTCCGGATGCGCCACCGCTCGTGCAGGTATCGGCGGTGAAGGAAAAAGGAAATTGGGTATTTTCGGTGAAAGACAATGGCATCGGCATCGAGCCGGAATTTAAGGAGCGAATCTTTGGGTTATTCAAGCGTTTGCACACTCGGGATGAGTACTCAGGTACCGGAATTGGGCTGGCCATCTGCCAGCGAATTGTGGAAAGTCATGGCGGGCGGATCTGGGTGGAATCCAGGCCCGGACAAGGATCTGACTTCCGCTTCACAATCCCGGTCTGACCGCCGCCGGCCCCGAATCCTCATCGTGGAAGACAACCAGACCGATGTATTCCTCATCCGGGAAGCCATCGGGAGTTGCAAAATCGACGCCGAAATCGACGTCGTTCGCGATGGCCAGGCGGCCCTCACCTGGTTCGAAACCGTGGATGAGCAGCACACGGAAGCGTGTCCTGACCTGATCCTTCTGGACATGAATCTGCCGAAACGAAGCGGCGATGAGGTGCTGAAGCATCTGCGAACGAGCACGAACTGCCGCCATTCGAAGGTGCTCATCGTCTCTTCATCCGACGCCCCGGAAGATCGCCACGCGGTGGAGATTTCCGGAGTCGCCGGGTATTTCCGGAAGCCATCCACCTATGACGACTACATGAAGCTGGGACCGATGATTAAATCGCTCCTCGATCAGGATTCGGAGAAGAACTAACCCGCCGGCTACGTGGCCTTAAGGGCCTCATAGGCTGCGTTTATTTCCCGCATTTTTCTTCCGGCTAACTCCTGAATGTCCGGAGCCAATCCCGCCACTCTGTCCGGATGATACATCCGGGCTAGCCGATGATACGCTTCGGCTATTTGTTCTGGTAAAGCATTTTCCTCAACGCCAAGTACCTCCCGCGCTGCGGCGTACCGTTCCGGGGACTTCGGCCGCGAATCGGAATTGGACCTGCGCTGCTTTTCTGTCTTTGGGTCGCTGCGTGTCGAGAAACGCGAATTCCAACGATCGGCGAAGGCGTTGCTCGCGATCGGATTCGACGTATTCAGATGGATATTCATCCCGCCTGACGACTGGAAAGTCAGAACGCCAAGTTGCAATATGGGGAAGCGGCGATTGTTATTGAATCGTCGATCGGGACCGCCATCTTTGTTGACATAACGCCATGTGTGGTCGACCACCACCGCATCGTCCGGAACTGTATTGCTCTCGATAAAGCGCGTTGCGGAAGTCTTCACCTGAAAATCGGAATACGCAACCGCACCAAAACCGCGATGGTCCCAATAAAGAATCGTGTCAGGCAAGAAGTAGAACTTGCTGCTGTCGAGATCAAGACAAAGGACAGGAACGTTCGTCTTCACACGAGGTGGCGAAAAACTGCCCGCGCGGATGGCGGTTCGTTTGACCAGATAAGCCGCGCCTGCGTTTCGTTTCCAATCGGAGGTTGCCGATTTCGACTCGACTCGCCAGACCCTCCGGCACGCTGACAGGCACCCAAGCGCCTGCTGTGTAACGTCGTGGGCCTCCGCGCTCGCACTGTCCAGTTCGTAAATGAGTTGGGTCTCTCGCTTGCGGATATTTTTTCTATGAGCGGAAAAGCCCATGAATAATACAGGAATACTGCATGTCAGGGCAATTCGTGAAGAGAGGCGCGCTCGCGATTGACGCGCCTGAAAACTGTCGCGCTTTTGCTGTGCCGCCGTGCGCGCCTCAACAGTGGAAATCATAGACGGGAGGGGAGAACCGCCTCGGGCGTCCTTTGCCGATGGGAGGGACGCGGGTGTTGACACGATTTCGGCAGGAGCAATTCGCATTTCCGGAGCCCCGATGGTATTCAACAACCTCGCAGCACCACTCGCGGAGAGTTCCAGATCCGTATCCGCGTCATGATAAGCGACAATCGTCCAACCCGGTCGTGGATGACACTGCATGATATTTCTCGACCGACGGCGCTGATCCGAGACAGGACCCCTCTCTAGTTCCAGAATCTGGTCATAAATCCGTACACAGCCGTTGGGGACGAAGGCGATATTGATTCGCGCAACGGACCATTCCGCGACACCAACAGGAATTCGCGCAAGCCGCTCGGAACGTGGAGGACGGATGAAATTGGGTTCACCATACCGTCCCGTCAACATGGAAAACTCATCGGCTATGTTTGCGACTCGCTCGGCCGTGAACGGATGGCTTATTTCCGGCGGATCGGGCGGCGCCATCACATCGCGGGCGGTCGCGTCCGATCCCGGAGGACTTAGTGCAAACAAAAGCAGCGCCGCGACGCAGACATACCAGATCCAGGCAGGATTCATCATCCTGGCTCGTTCATTCAGTTGTTGCACGAGCTTCTCGGACGAACTGTCCGTCAGTTGGTCCGATTGTGCGCTGGAAATCGTCTCCCGATCCGTGGCCCGCGCCGCTGATTCTGTATTGGAACCATCCCCCGCCGCCGATTTGTCCGATTGGGGACGCGAGAGAGTTGCTCGATAAGAAAATCCGTGAGTGCCTGCCGTAATGTAAGTCTTGCCGGTGGCAGTTTTTGTGAGCCGCGCTCCCTTGACGCCGATTGAGGCGCCGATGCCGCTTTTTGAAAAATTCAGGCGAATTGGTCCAAACGTCGCGCTTCGTCGAAAGAAAAAGCCCATTTTTCTTTCTATGAAGTATATTCAATAGCCGCCTGATATTCAATTCATGTCGATGTAGTACCGATGCCCCGGAAGCGTCTGCACACGCCGGATCAGTACTCGGCGCCGGAATTTGGACTATGACGACTACATGAAGCTGGGACCGATGATTAAATCGCTCCTCGATCAGGAAGCTTGACGCAGGAGAACCAGTAGTTCGCCACCTGCTGGATCATCTTCTCGAACTTGTCGAGATCGAGAGGCTTGGTGAGGAAGCCGGCGGCGCCGAGTGAATACGAGAGATCGACATCCCGCACCTGCGTGGACGTAGCGAGAACCACAACCGGTATAGGCGACATCGTCTTATGCTTCTTCAGCCACTTCAGCACCTCTGACCCTCGCGTGCCCGGCAAATTCAGATCCAGAAATACAAACGCCGGAAGGTCTGAAACGGGCGTCTCCTCCATCCGCTCCAGATGGTTCCGCACGTCTTCACCACTGGCGCAGCGATGCAGAGGATTGACGACGCCCGCGTTTTTCAGGCACATTTCCAGAACATCGAAATCCTGATCGTTGTCTTCGATGGCTAAGATCGGCCTCTCTTTTAACGACATGATTCCTCCGGTTCCCCTTCATTCGTTCAGCGTAAAAAAGAAGGTGGAGCCCTCTCCCATCGTGCTTTCGATCCAGAGGCGCCCGTTATGGCGCTCCACCGAGCGCGCCACAATACTCAACCCCAGCCCGGTTCCGGCGCCGAATTTCTGGTCGGCGTTCAGCCGATGAAACAGGCGAAGAACGGCGTCCCGGTCTTCCGCGGCAATCCCGATTCCGTTGTCCTTCACGTAGAGAATTCCAGGGCCGGTGCGGCCGGTCGCCGCACTGGTGGGTGGAACCTGATAGCCCACTTCCACAACGCGCTTCTCTTTGTCGTTGTATTTGATCCCGTTCACGATCAGGTTCAGAAAGATCTGATTGACCCAGCGCGAATCGCAGGGCAACGTCGGAAGAGGATGGGGGATGCGAATTTCCGCTTGCGCGTTTTCGATATCGACGCGCAGCAGCTCAATAATCTGTCCGCACACTTCATTCAGATCAACGTCTTCGCGCCGGATCAGCGCGTGCCCGAGTTCGGAGTAACGCAGCAGACCTTCAATTACGGCGTCCATACGATGGGCAAGCTGCACGATGGACTGGACGCGTTCCCGGTCCTTCGCGGCGAGATTGTCGCCACTCGATCGAAGAACCATCTGGGCATAGGTTGCGATGCCGCGCAGAGGCGATTTCAGATCGTGGCTCGCGGTATACACAAATTCTTCCAGTTCGCGATTGCTGCGGCTCAGGTCCTGATTGAGCCGCGCCATCTCACGCGAGCGGTGCACCACCACATCAAGAATGGCTCTGCCCAGACGTGAAGCGAAGTCGAGTTCGCATTCGAGCCA
>DASYCD010000488.1:0-6383 GCA_036500405.1 Bryobacteraceae bacterium | reverse complement strand
GGTGACGTCGTCGAGGGAAGGTGGCGCATCGCTGAATATTCTTTCAGGCCTGGTGGCTGGGAATTTCAGCGCGTTCTGGCTCGGGCTCACGATGCTGCTGCTGATGGCGGCCGGGTTCGGGATCAGCAATTTCGGACTGGGCGCGCTGATGCTCGCGCCCGCGGTGTTCGCGTTTGGGCTGGTGGCGTTCGGATTTCTGGGGATGGGGCCAGTAACGATCGCGGTGGATTCGTATGGGCCAGTGACGGACAATGCGCAATCCGTTTATGAGCTTTCGCTGATCGAAGACATTCCGGGAATCGAAGAAGAGCTTCAGCGGACGTTTGGCTTCCGGCCGGATTTCGCGCGCGCGAAAGAGAATCTGGAAGAGAACGACGGCGCGGGCAATACGTTCAAGGCGACCGCGAAACCGGTGCTGATCGGGACCGCGGTGGTGGGAGCGACGACGATGATTTTCTCCATCATTGTGGCGCTGACCGACGGGCTGACCACGAATCTGGAGAAGCTTTCGATTCTCCATCCGCCATTCCTGCTGGGGATGATGGGCGGCGGCGCGATCATCTACTGGTTCACCGGCGCAAGCATGCAGGCGGTGACGACCGGCGCCTATCGCGCCGTGGAGTACATCAAGAAGAACATGAAACTCGAAGGCGCTACCAAGGCATCCGTTGCGGACAGCAAAGCCGTGGTGGGGATCTGCACGCAGTATGCGCAGAAGGGCATGCTGAACATCTTTCTGGCGGTGTTTTTCGCGACGCTGGCATTTGCGTTTGTCGAACCGTTTCTGTTTATCGGGTACCTGATTTCGATCGCGTTCTTCGGGCTGTATCAGGCGATTTTCATGGCGAATGCGGGCGGCGCCTGGGACAACGCGAAGAAGATCGTGGAGACCGAACTGAAGCAGAAGGGCACGGATCTGCATGCGGCCACGGTTGTGGGCGATACGGTGGGCGATCCGTTCAAGGACACGTCTTCCGTGGCGCTGAACCCGATCATCAAGTTCACAACGCTGTTTGGATTGCTGGCGGTGGAGCTCGCAGTATCGCTTTCCGAGCAGCGCGGCGCTACGCTCGGCTACGTACTTTCCGGCGTTTTTCTCCTGGTGGCGTTATTCTTTATTTACCGGTCGTTTTACGGTATGAGAATCGTCTCCCAGGAGAACTAATTGTCGTCTGATGCGTTGAGCCGCCGCACCATGATTTTGACCGCCGCCGGAGCCGCAGGGGCCAGTATGGCGGCGGCGCAGGAGAAGGTGCTGGGGCCGCCGCCGCATAAGAAAGGCCCGAAGGTTTTTCTCGACTACGATCAGGTCGAGCTGGACGCGGCTTACGATCAGACGGTCTACGAACCGGATATCGATCAGTTCGCCGATCGGCTGAAGGCGGACAGCGATGTGGTGCGCGCGCATCTCGGCAATCCCCAGCGCATTCCGTACGGGACGAAGGAAAAAGAGAAGCTCGATTTGTATAAGGCGCGTGGGCCGAATGCGCCGATTTTCATTTTTATCCACGGCGGCAGGTGGCGTGTCGCGGATGCGCACGGCTACGGATTTCCGGCGGAGAATTTCGTGCGGCATGGAGTGCATTATGTCGCGCCGGATTTCGACTGGGTGCAGGATGTGGGAGGTGATCTCGGCATCCTGGTGTCGCAGGTGCGGCATGCGATCGCGTGGGTGTATAAGAACGCGTCGTCATTCGGCGGCGATAAGAACAAGATCTATATTTCGGGTCATTCTTCAGGCGGGCATCTGGCGGGCGTGGTGCTGACGACCCCGTGGAAAGATCTCGGACTGCCGGAGGACGCGGTCAAGGGCGCGGTGCTGCTGAGCGGGATTTACGATCTGAAGGCGGTGCGGATTTCGAATCGCAGCTCGTACGTGAAGATCGACGATGCGTCGGAGAATGCGTACAGTCCGCAACGCCATATCGATAAGCTGCATGTGCCGATTGTGGTGATGTACGGGACGAATGAGACGCCGGAGTTTCAGCGGCAGAGCCGGGAGTTCGCGGCGGCGGTGAAAGCGGCGGGGAAGCCGGTCGAGACGATTGTGGCGCAGAAGTATGTCCATATGGAGTCGGCGGAGAGTCTGGCGAATCCGTATGGGTTGGGTGGGGCGGCGGCGCTGAAGATGATGGAGATCAATCAATAGATTTCCCTGAAATTGATCAACATGCCTGTCCTTGACAACCGCACTCCGGACGAAATTCTCGGATACGACGAGAACGGTCTTCCGACTGAATGGTTATTGATTCTTCCGCGATCCTTGCGATCCTTCAGCTTGAACCAGAACGCCACACGTTTTACCCGGCTATTGAGAAAGCGGATTCGGTGCGAATGTCCGCGGCAACTTTTGTGGAATGTTCCATTGTTGCGGAATCACGTGGCCAGGACGGACTGCGCGATCTCGATCATTTTCGGAACTGAACTGGTTCCTGTCGACACGGAGCAGGCACACATCGCGCGGTCCGCCTTCTGCCGTTTCGGAAAAGGACGTCATCGAGCAGGGTTGAATTTATGCAGCCGCAATTGCATTCGGCGAGCCGCTGCTGTGCAAGGGCAACGACTCATCAAACACCGACGTTCCGATCGTCGACGTCGGATAGCGGGCGACTCTACCGGGTCTCGTGGAATTGCGTCACGTTGCGGCGAATCTGGCCGAGATGTTTCTCGACGTGTCCAATCACGAGATCGTCGATCACGAATGAAGCAGGTTTCTTCCCCCAACGCGGATTCGTGCTTACGGCCTCGGCCGCAAGGTCACTATCGCGAAGCTGATCGATCGCAGCCGCCGATTCCCGTGCGCCGATGCGGATCGTGTTCGTGACATCCGCGAGCGATCGGGAATCCGCCCGCCCGACAGCCCCGAGCCGGCCGGTATGCGCGTGAGTGCGTCCCCACTGCTCATCTGGCTGTTTCACAATCTGCAGCGCCTGGCCGGTCCAGTAAGGCACGAACTCATCTACGTGGCAGAGAATCTCCATCACACTCCAGACGTCCACAGCCGGCTTCCACCCGATCAACTCATCGGGAAGCGTCGCCACTTCCGCGAGCATCGCTTCTACTGCGGCCTCCAGCCGCGCCCCCAACTCAGACATCGCGGCGCTCCTCCCGAAACAAATGCAGCGCTTCCTGTACAGGGCGATCGGAATACGAGAACAACACAGCTTCCTCCAGCGCCTCATGCGCGATGAATTTCCAGCTCGGCGCAACAAAGATGTCCCGCGGGCCCCATTCGGCGATGAAGTCCGCGCCAATTCGTGTACGGCCGCTTCCTTCCATGACGATAAAAACCGTCGCGTCGGTGGAGCGATACAGCGCCGTTGTAGTCCCTTCGGCAGCAGTTGAATGAACGCGCCGATCGTTGTCATCGCGTAACCGCCGGTTGCGGGATTGATATATCGCATCTTGATCCCGTGACAGGCATCCACAGGTCCGTTGGCCGCAGTTGATCGAGCGTCTCGCGGGTACGGCTGTACGGATAGTTGAACACGGGAGATGTCGCCGCCGAACGCTTGCAGTCGAGCGGCAGCAGATTCTGACCGTATCGCGCCATCGAATCGCCCTCAGGGCCCGAGAGCGGCTGCTCGTCTTCATCCTGATGTTCCGCGAACGATGCATCGAGAAACTGTACGAGCGGAATATCGAGGCCATCGACCCAGAACGCAGGCCGATCGCTGGCATTGCCGTGATCGTGCCAGGTCATGGGCGGCGTGATGATGAAATCGCCTTCCTGCATGGTGGTTCTCTCGCCGTCGACTGACGTATGAGCGCCGCTGCCTTCGAGCACAAATCGCAGCGCCGTCTGCGTATGGCGGTGGGCGGGAGCAATCTCGCCTGGCAGCACCATCTGAACGCCCGCATAGAGGTCGGTCGTAATCTTCGACTGCCCGCGAAACCCGGGATTTTCGAGCACGAGCACGCGGCGCTCGGCTTCCTTTGCGGTGATGAGTCCGCCCGCTTCCATCATCGCCGCGCGAATTTCCGCAAACCGCCATACCGCAGGCTGGCACGCGCTGACCGGTTCGGGGGGCGCCAGATTGGCCAGCGAAGCCCAGAGAGGCGCAAGGTTTTTTCCGCCGATGCGTTCGTAGAACGCGCGGCGTTCCGGAGTCTCCGCAGGTATCGACGCGGCCTGAGCCATAAGTTCAGAATATTACGCGGCGGGCTCGCGCATGGCGCCCCGGAGCGCGAAAGTAGCCAGAGCCGAAATCGCCGCCGGAACCGCCGCCGCCAGAAACACATCGCGGGTCGCCCAATGATGGGCAATCAGCACACCGCCTAAAATGGGACCCGCGATCGCGCCAAGACGTCCGATTCCGAGCCCCCAGCCGATACCCGTCGAGCGAAGATACGTCGGATAGTAAACCGCGGCCAGAGCATTGATGCCCGGCTGTGCTCCGGGAACGCACCAACCGGCGACGAATACCGAAACAACAAGCAGCGCCAGCGAGAGAAATGGCTGCCCGATGAAGCCGATGCTGAGGCAGCCCACTACGAAGACGGCGCTCAAAGCCCGAACAAATCCGAACCTCCCGATCAGCCAGGAGTTGCCCAGGGCGCCCACGGTCCCGCCAGCCGGCCCGGCGGCCCCCACCAAGACAGCAATCGTGGCGCTGTATCCTGCATCGCGCACGATCGTCGGAATCCAGCTCGAAAGAAAATACAGATTCAGCAGATTCATGAAGTTGACAACAAACAAAAGAACGGTCACAACTGAGCGTCCCTCGCGAAACAGGTAGATCGCCGGCATGCCCTCCCGTTTCTCTTCGGACTCCTGGAAATGATCGTCGGGACCGAAAGTCAATTGCGGGTCGATGCGTTGGAGCGAAGCGATGATCCGGCCCCGATCCCGCCCCCGCATCACAAGAAATTTCAACGATTCGGGAAGAAAGAAGAGCATCAGCGTCGCGATCACAAGCGGAATCGCTCCACCGAACAGGAACACCGAGCGCCAGCCAAACGCGGGGATCAGCCACGCGGAGAGAAATCCGCCGAGAGCAGCGCCGCCCGTGAATCCGCACGATGCGGCCATCATCGCGGCGACGCGGAGCCGCTTCGGGCTGTACTCACCGACCAGCGCCATGGCATTCGGCATCATGCCGCCGAGACCCAGCCCCGCGAAGAATCGGACGATCAGCAATTCATCGATGGACCGCACGCCTGCCGTCAGCAGCGTCAGGAGGGAAAAATAAAACGCTCCGGCAATCAGCACCGGGCGCCGTCCGATGCGATCCGCCAGCGTGCTGAAGAGCAGGGAGCCGAACAGTACGCCGACTAACGCCGCGCTGAAGACAGGGCCCAGCACGGAATTCGGAATATGCCAGTCACGTACCAGCGCGGGCGCAATGTACCCGATCGACTGAACATCGAAGCCATCCATGATGAGGCACAACGAGCAGAGCGTGAAGATCATCCACTGAAACGCGCTGACCGGACGCCGATCCAGAATGCCGGCAATGTCGACTCCGCGCGCAGGACTCATGACCGTTGATGATAGTGTGCGCTAAACTCGTCCCGCATGGGCAAACTTCTTTTTGCGGCGCCTCCCGTTTCCGAAATCCCGGTCAGAGGCCGGGCGGAGGTGATTCCCATCCGGCGGATCTTCTGCGTCGGACGGAACTATGAAGCGCACGCCAGAGAAATGGGTGTGGTCGCGGATCGCGAGGCGCCGTTCTACTTCACCAAGGCCGCCGAACACTATGTTGCGTCGGGCTCAACAGTTCCCTATCCACCCGGGACCGCCAACTATAACTACGAACTCGAACTGGTTGCGGTGATCGGCGCGCCGGCGTTCCGGATTACGAAAAAGGAGCAGGCTCTCGAGTGCGTCTTCGGTTATGCCTGCGGTCTCGACATGACGAGGCGCGATCTGCAGTTCGCCGCGCGCGAGCAACGGCGTCCCTGGGACCTCGGAAAAGACGTGGAGCAGTCTGCCGTCATTTCTGAGATTGTGCCTGCGGCGGAGACCGGGCATCTCAAAGAAGGCAAGATACAGTTGCGCATCAACGGCGAAATCAAGCAGGATTCGGATCTCTCGCTGCTGATCCACAGCGTGCCCGAAATCGTCGCGCATTTATCGGGCTACTATCACCTTCAGCCGGGAGACGTAATTTTCACCGGAACTCCGGAGGGCGTTGGACCTGTCAAGGTCGGAGATGAACTGGAGGGTTCGGTCGCCGGCGCTGGAACGATCAGTCTGAAAATCGGGCAGCCGGAGCTTTGAAAAAGGTGGCGTTAGTGAGTCATCGCATAGATGATGTCGTTCACGCCGATCCGCATCGCGACTGACGTCACGTTCTCCGGGTAACGCGCGTCATCGGCAAACTCCCAGGCGTCGCCGACATCGTCGTTATAGTAGATCGCGATCATGACGCGGCCTTTGT
>DASYCD010000487.1:0-27257 GCA_036500405.1 Bryobacteraceae bacterium | reverse complement strand
GCCGGTCTGCGTTTGGTTGAACCAGGAGACATGGTTCGACCAACAGATGCGAACGGCATCCTCACGATCGCAGAGGTACAGCCAATCTCAGTGCTCTTCACTCTGCCGGAAAGTTTCGTACCGGAGTTTCGCGAAGCGCTCCATTCAGGCAAACACGCGACCGTAGAAGCATGGAATAACAATAGTTCCGCGAAACTTGCAACCGGCGTGCTGACCGCGATGGACAATCAGATTGACCCGAACACCGGCACGATCAAGCTCAAAGCCACCTTCGAAAACGAAGATGGCAAGCTGTTCCCGAATCAATTTGTAAATGTTCGCGTCCTGAAATAACAAATCCAACACGCATCTGGATTAAAATTGTCTTGTATGCGTAGCGTGAATGTTATTTGTGCCGCAGTCGTATTTTCCGGGATGGTTTGCGCTCAGGGCTTTCCCGACCTGCCCGGCAAAGACACGGCTGTCAAAGCCTGCAGCACCTGCCATGAACCGGAACGCGCTGCTTCACTCCGCCAGGATCGCGCCGGCTGGGAAGCCACCATGTCCTCCATGGTCGGCCGCGGTATGCAACTGAGCGATGCCGACTACACCACGACGCTTGATTATCTTACGAAAGCTTTTCCAGCCGAAGCCGTGAAGCCGATCAACATCAACACGGCCGAAGCGATCGACCTTGAAAGCGGCCTCTCGCTCCTGCGCAGCCAGGCGGCGGCGATCGTCGCTTATCGCGAAAAGCACGGCAAGTTCAAGAGCCTCGACGACCTGAAGAAGGTCCCCGGCGTCGACCTCACAAAGATCGAAGCGCACAAAGATCGCCTCGCTTTCTGATCGCCGCCCTGATTACTGCAGCGCAGCTTACTGTAGCGCAGCCACCAGCGCCCCGGTCTGATGCAGCAGCTCCAGCCGAGCCCGCTCCAGATTGAATTGCGCGTCGTAAAACGCAATCCACTTTTCGCCCTCATCAATCCGCGCCTGCTCCGTCTCCCGCAGCGTCGCCCGCCCATCGTTCAACTGATCCAAAACCAGCGTCAGCCGCTGCCGAGCCAGATCCAGATCCTGCTTCGCCAGATCGTTCCCCAGCTTCGATCGATCAATCCCCTGATACGCCTGATGAACAGCCATCTGGATCCGCGTCTTCGCGCTTTCGAGTTCCACCTGCAGGCGCTTTTTATCGGTATCCAGCTGAGCAATCGAGGCCTTAATCCCAACCCCCGCAAATAACGGAAACTGAATCGAAGCGCCCAACTCCCCGTTATTGCGCTGGAACCGCGCGAAATACTGATCCAGATCGTTGTACTTCGCAAACAGCGCATACTGCGCCACCAGATCCACCTGCGGCAAACGCCGCGCCTCGGTCCCTTTGATTTCGAGCCCCTTCGCCACCATCTCGGACTGAATCCGCCGCACCTCAGCGCTTCCCTCCAGCGCAGTCTGCACCGCCGCCGCTTCGTCCTGCGTCTGAGCAGTCTCGGTACGTTCCTCCGGGGATGGCGCAATCAGATCGTTCGCGCCATAGCCGAGAGCGATTGCCAGCTTGCGCTCGGCGGTATCCCGGTCGGACTGCAGGTCGCTCAGCCGCACCTTCGCGCGCGTGAGATTCACCTGCGCCTGCGAGCCTTCGATAGGCAGTTCGCGGCCCTCACCAATGCGCGCCTGAATCGTGCTCAGCACTTTTTCGAAGCTCCCGATCTGTCCCTGCGCGGTATCGATCAGCCGGTTGGCGCGGTCGGCATCCAGATAAAGCGACGCAATCTGGAAAGCGATTTCGTCCCGCTTCTGCGCCGCCGCAAATCCCGCCGACCTGGCGTTCTCGCGCTCCTGCTTTACGGCGTAGCGCTGCGGCTGGTTGAACAGAAATTCGGTGGCCTTGGCCTGAACAATCGAGGGCGCGGACCCATCAATGCTCAACGGAAATCCATTCGTGTACGCCAGTCCCGTGCCCGCGCCCACCTGCGGATAGAACGGCGCCTGCGCCACTTTGATCCCCTGAATCGCCTTCAGCTCATCGAGCTTCGCCAGCGTGACGTCGGGATTGTGCGTCAACCCGCGCTCTACCGCCTGCTTCATCGTCAGTGTGTAGGTTTCGGCGAACGCGCAAACGGGGACCGCGATGGCCAGCACCGCGACAAATCGAAAAATACGCATGAACTATTCGTAGCGCAGCGCTTCGGTCGGATTCAACCGGGAGGCTCGGCTCGCCGGCAAAATGCCGAAAATCAACCCCACCAGGCTCGAAACCGTGAACGCGATAATGATCGACCACGCGGAGATCGGAATCGTGAGATCCGTCAGGAATCGGACGCTGAGCGGCATCGCCACCCCAATCAGAATCCCCAGGGTTCCCCCGCCAAGACTGATAATCACGGCTTCCAGCAGGAACTGCAGCAGAATATCCTTGCGCGGAGCGCCAACGGCTTTACGCAGACCGATCTCGCGCGTGCGCTCCGTGACCGTCACCAGCATGATGTTCATGATGCCGATCCCGGAAATCACCAGCGCGATCGCAGACACCAGCACCAACACCAACGTCAGCACCAGCGCAATGCTCTTCGCCGCCGCCAGAATGCCGCTCAGGTTTTCCACCTTGTAGGTCGCTCCGGCGCGATGGCGGCTTTCGAGCAACTCCTGCACCTGCGTGGTCACCGCTTGCACATCCTGCGGATTGCGGACCTGCACATACAGCGGATCGATGCGATCCACCGGCACAAAATACTTCTGCACTGTGATGGGAATCAGAACGGTCTTATCGTTGAGCTCGGACTGTCCAAATGTCGAAACTTTTTCTTTGAACGTGCCGACTACGGTGAACTGCAAGCCATGAATCTTGATGTTCTGGCCGATCGCCGCCTGCTGGCTGCCATAGATGCTGGCCGCAAGCTTTTCGGTCAGCAAGGCCACTTTCTGGCGCAAATCGATATCGCTTGCTTCCAGGAACCTCCCTGCCAGAACCAGAATGTTCCGAACCGGCTGGTAGTACTGA
Organism: Bryobacteraceae bacterium; assembly: GCA_036500405.1. GTDB lineage: Bacteria > Acidobacteriota > Terriglobia > Bryobacterales > Bryobacteraceae > BOG-234. The sequence goes on along the minus strand of DASYCD010000487.1, from coordinate 24,277 downwards.
TCCGACCCCAGCACCAGCAGGTGCTGCTCGCGGCCATTCAGGAACATGGAATCGAAGTTGCTCTCCACCCCGGTAGCGGCGGTGATGCGCGCGGAAAGCTGATCCCGGACCGCCTGCACATCGGCGGGCTTGATGAAATCGCCGCTGACCTCCGCCGATGACGACTGGGTGCCGATTTCATACGACGCGAAAATCATGTTCGATCCCACGCCCTCAATCTGCTGGAGAATGTAGTCCTGGCTGGTGAGCGAAATCGTGACCACCAGAATCACCGACGCGGTGCCGATTACCATGCCAAGCGCCGTCAGAAACGAACGCACTGGATTATGCCGGAGGGCGAGAAAACTGAAGCTGAATGATTCGCGGATATGCAATGCGAGTGGACCTGTGCTCCCTTTCCAACTGTAGAGCATTGTGCCCCCCAGCCATGACCGCGCCGATGCTTATGAGATAACCGTTAGTGGGAAGGTACAAACCGCCGATGAGCGAGGTAAATTCCGACGCCTTCGTGTTTTTCGGAGCGACGGGCGATCTGGCTTACAAACAGATTTTTCCCGCGCTTCACGCGCTCGTGAAGCGTCACGGGATGAATATCCCTATTGTGGGGGTAGCGAAAGCGGGCTGGAATCTCGATCAGCTCAAGGACCGCGCGCGCGACAGTATCGCCAGCCACGGCGGCGTCGATGAGCAGGCCTTCGCGAAGCTGCTGTCGCTTCTGCGCTATGTGGATGGCGACTATCGCGATCCCGCCACGTTCGCCGAGCTTGCGAAACAACTGGCGGGCGCCCAGCGTCCGCTGCACTATTTCGCGATACCGCCCAGCATGTTCGCAACGGTTGCCGAAGGCCTCGCGAAAGCGGGGAGCACGAAGAACGCGCGGGTGGTCGTGGAAAAACCCTTCGGCCGCGATCTCCAGTCGGCGCGCGATCTCCAGAAGATCCTTTCGGATTATTTTCCGGAGCAGTCGATTTTCCGCATCGATCACTTCCTTGGGAAAGAAGCGGTGCAGAACATTCTCTACACCCGTTTCGCCAATCTCTTCCTCGAACCGCTGTGGAATCGCGCGCATGTCAGCTCGATTCAGATCACGATGGCAGAGAATTTCGGCGCGCAGGGCCGCGGCAAGTTCTATGAGGAAGCCGGCGCCATCCGCGACGTGGTGCAGAATCATCTCCTGCAGATTCTGGCGTGTCTCGCCATGGATCCCCCCGCCGGTAACGATCATGACGCGGCGCGCGACGAGAAGTCGCGCATCCTGAAAGCGGTTCGCCCGCTGAACCCGAATGATGTGGTGCGGGGTCAGTTCCGCAGCTACCGCGACGAAGAGGGCGTGGCCAAAAATTCGACCGTCGAAACATTCGCCGCCGTGCGCCTTTACATCGATAGCTGGCGATGGGCCGGCGTGCCGTTCTATATACGCACCGGCAAGAATCTGCCGATGACCTGCACTGAGGTGCTGGTCAACCTGCGGCATCCGCCGCGCGAAACATTTTCGGAAAATCTGCCAGGGCGTCCGAATCGAATCCGTTTGCGGCTGAGTCCGGATGTGGTGATCGCGCTGCGTATGCGCGTGAAACTGCCAGGCGAAGAGATGAACGGCGAAGATGTCGAACTGGTCGCGACTCACCAGCGCGGCGATGAGATGACTCCTTACGAGCGTCTGCTGGGCGATGCGCTTCGCGGCGATCAGTCCCTGTTCGCCCGCGAGGACGCTATCGAGGCGCAATGGAGGGTCGTGAACGCGATCCTGGACAACGCTACGCCGGTTTACGAGTACGACCCGGGAACGTGGGGTCCGCCAGAGGCCGGGCGGCTCCTCGAAGACCCGGCGGGATGGATGGATCGCGTGGAAGCGGCTGTCGTCGGGAGGAAGCCATGAACGTGCTGGTGATCGATGTCGGCGGAACTCATGTCAAGCTTCTCGTCAACGGAGAAACGGAGCCGCGGCGATTCGACTCCGGTCCGAAGCTGACGCCACGCAGGATGGTGAGCGGTGTGAAAAAGGCGGCCGCGGGATGGAAATACGATCACATCTCGATCGGCTATCCCGGCCCCGTGCTGCGCAGCCGAATCATGGCGGAGCCGCATAACCTCGCAAAAGGCTGGATCGGCTTCAAATTCGAAAAGGCTTTCGGACACCCGGTGCGGGTCGTGAATGACGCCGCCATGCAGGCGCTCGGCTGTTATCACGGCGGCAAGATGCTGTTTCTCGGACTGGGAACCGGCTTGGGCACGGCGCTCGTGGTGGATGGCATCGTTGAGCCGATGGAACTGAGCCATCTCCCCTATCGCAAGGGCGTGTACGAGGATTATGTTGGCCAGAAGTCTCTCGAAAAGCACGGCAAGAAGAAGTGGCGCCGTTACGTGAAAGACGTGGTGGAGCGGCTGGTAGCGGCTCTGGAACCGGACGATGTGGTGATCGGCGGCGGGAACGTGAAGATGCTGAAGAAGCTGCCTGCCGGGGCTCGCGCCGGAAGTAACAGCGATGCGTTTCCAGGAGGCTTTCGCCTCTGGGATCCGGAGACTCCGCGGCCCGCGGTTCGGGTGAAGCGCGGGAAAAGTTCATAAGCGAAAGGATCGTCAATGCAACTGGGAATGGTAGGTCTGGGGCGGATGGGCTCCAACATGGTGCGCCGGCTTTTGAAGGGCGGCCATGAATGCGTGGTGTTCGATAAATCCGCGAAGGCAGTCGAGGATCTGGAGAAGGAAAAGGCGACCGGCTCCTCATCGCTCGCCGATTTCGCCGCCAAACTCACGAAGCCCCGCGCCATCTGGCTGATGGTGCCGGCGGCCGTGGTGGACTCGACGATCCATGAGTTGCTGCCCGCGCTTGAGGAGGACGATGTCCTCATTGACGGCGGCAATTCGTATTACATCGACGACATCCGGCGATCAAAGGAACTCGCGGAGAAGGGAATTCACTATCTCGACGTCGGGACGAGCGGTGGCGTGTGGGGCATGGAGCGCGGCTACTGCATGATGATCGGCGGCGATGAGCAGGCGGTGCAGCGCCTCGATCCGATTTTCAAAACTCTGGCGCCCGGCATGGGCGCGGCGCCCACGCGCACCGTGGGCCGCGAGAAGATCGGCGGCACGGCCGAGATGGGCTATCTGCATTGCGGGCCGAGTGGCGGCGGACACTTCGTCAAGATGGTGCACAACGGAATCGAATACGGCCTGATGGCTGCCTATGCGGAAGGCCTGGGCGTTCTGCGGGGCGCCGATATCGGCAAGGAGGTCCACGAGCAGGACGCCGAAACCACCCCGATGCGCCGTCCTGAGTATTACCAATACGATTTCAATCTGCGCGACATCACGGAAGTGTGGCGGCGCGGCAGCGTGATCGCTTCGTGGCTTCTGGATCTGACTGCGAACGCGCTCGTGGACGATCAGGAACTGGAGAAGTTTTCCGGACGCGTTTCGGATTCCGGCGAAGGCCGCTGGACGATCAAAGCAGCGATCGACGAAGCCGTGCCGGTTCCCGTGCTGTCAGCCGCGCTCTACCAGCGCTTCGCGTCGCGCGGTGAATCGGACTATCAGGACAAACTGCTCTCCGCCATGCGCTTCCAGTTCGGCGGTCACATCGAGAAAAAGTAGCGGGTTCAGGATTCGCGGTTCGGGTTGCCGATATACATGCGCAACGCTTCCGCCAGCGCGATCCAGATATTCAGGACGCCCAAACCGCTTACCGCGCCCCGCGTGAATCCGTTCGTCCAGATCTGGTGCCATGTGGGCTGCCACTGCACCGGGCCAATCCAGGAAAAATAATTTCCTCCCCAATTGTCGGTCCACGGATAGATCAGCAGGAAGAGTCCTAGATAGAGACAGAAAACCACCCACAGCAGCGCTGTGACCCGCTGCAGCCACTTGAAGCGAGGCGTCAGCTCGGGCGTTGTGATCTCCTGTTCGTGTTGCGGGGATTCGGGAGTCATGCCGCACCGTTTAAACGGTGAACATCTCCATCTGCCTGTCCTGCGCCCTCGGCGAATGAAAAGCCGCCGCACGAACCGGCTCAAAGCTGAAACGATGCAGCGGCGTCGGACCGAATTTACGAATTGCCGCCATATGCTCCGGGGTCTGGTAGCCCTTATGGCTCGCTAGCCCGTATTCAGGATAGTGCTCGCCCCACTCGCACATCAGCTTGTCGCGATAGACCTTCGCGATGATCGACGCGGCCGCGATGGCGTGGCAGCGTTCGTCGCCCTGTACGAGCGGCTGCTGCGGCAGCGCCAGATCGAGCGGTACGGCATCCACCAGCACGAAGTCGGAAGCCGGATTGAGATCCAGCACGGCGGTCTTCATGGCGAGGCGGGATGCCTGATAGATGTTGATGCGGTCGATTGTGGATGCGTCGACAGCGGCCACGGCCCACGCGAGAGCGCGCTCACGGATGCGATCCGCCAGAACCTCGCGGCGCTCGGGTTCGATTTGTTTGCTGTCGTTGAGCCCACGGATGGGAGAGTCGGGTGAGAGGATAACGGCCGCCGCGACTACCGCGCCAAAAAGCGAACCGCGGCCCACCTCATCCGCGCCTGCGATGAAGCGGAAACCGCGGGCACGCAGTTCCTGTTCGGTGTTGGCCTGGCACTTCCAGCGGCGTTTCGGGGTGACTCGCCCCTCATCACCGGAACCCAGGCTCGCTTTCCTGCGGCGTGCCTGGAGTTCGTTGGGCATCGAAGATGTGAAGAAGAAAAAGCTATTCGCGTTCTTTCAGACGAGCGGCCTTGCCCTTGAGTCCGCGCAGGTAGTACAGTTTCGCGCGGCGCACCTTCCCGGTGCGGACAAAGTCGATGTGATCCACGACGCTCGCATGCAGGGGGAAAATACGCTCCACGCCCTGACCAAAGCTAATCTTGCGGACGGTGATGGTTTCGCTGACACCGGAGTTGTTACGGGCGATCAAAACGCCTTCGAACGCCTGGAGGCGTTCTTTATCGCCTTCCTTGATCCTGACGTGCACGCGGATGGTATCGCCGGGCCGGAACGTACTCGGCTTCGCGCGCAGGTTCTTATTGATGTACTTCTGTAACAACGCATTCTGCATATCGGGGACCTTCTGGTGGGTAAATCTCTTTTCGGGTGAAACTCTATGATACTACACGGTGTTGCGATTGTGCTAACGCCCGCCGAATGTGTCGTCTAAGCATGCATGTCACTTCGGATTCCGGCCCTTCTGAAGTCGCTTGTGATCCGCGGCATGTACCACGAGGGCGGGGAAATCCCGCTGGGGACGCCGATTGTTGCTCGGAACTACGCGGCCACCCCGAATCCGGATCTCAGGGAAGGCTTTGACGGCATCGCCTGGGAACACTACGGCGATCCGGGCGTAACGATCCGGACTATGGGGCACACCGGCCGCTGCGCTCGTCGACTACCAGGAACGCGGGACCAGCCTCGAGGCTCGGGGCCACGAAAGCATTTCAGGACGCGCTGAAAATCGATCCGCAATTCAAGAAGGCTACCGACGGCCTGAACGCCCTGCGTTAGGCGCGGAGAGCATCTGCACCATCTGGTCGATGAGGTCGCCTGATACATCGATGTTTAGCGCGAACGACCGGCCGTCCTGTTCCACGGCGAACCCATCCCAGAACTTCAATAACTCGGGACGATTTTCGGGCACGCTGAGTCGGCCAAGCCCAATCAGCCCCTTCGCGGCGTCGCGCAGGTTCATCGCATCCTTGTCACTCGCGGTGGTGCAGTGGATACTTCCGGCGAATCCCGAGGTCACGTCCGCTGAAAACCAGGTGTTCTGAATTCCCTTGAAAATCGACGAGAAGTCGATTCCGTTATTCCCCGCGCGCGGCAGGTTTTGCGACAGGAATTGAGCGAAGCCGGTCGAAACGCCCCAGAGCGGCGTCTGGGGACTTACCGTCGTCACGCTTTTCAGTAACTGGTCGGCGGCATGATGGCTGCCGTTCGCCTTCCACTCATCGAGAGCCGCTTCGATTGCGGGAATCTGTCCCGCGATGGCCAGCGTCGAGTCGAGAATACAGAATCCGGACTCGCCGAAAGTCTGAATGTTGTACTGGCCGTGACGCACGAGCTTCAGACCTTCAATCGGTTCGTGCTTCACGGTGAATTTTCCGCGTGCCAGCAGAACGGCGCCGTTGTCCGTGGTGGCCGAGAGAATTTCCTTTACGTCGTGGCGAGGGTCGAAACCGGTGTCGCGCGCGAACTGATCGAGCTGGGGCAGTTTCTGCTGCGCCACCAGTTTCTGGTAGAGCGCCGAACCCGTGATCTGGTCCATGTGCGCGCCCACGAGCCCGGTTGTCCCCGCAGGCACCATTCGGATCAGAACGTTGTCGATACGCGGACTTGCCTCACAGAGGCCTGCCGCCAAAACCATGCAGGAGAAAAGGGCCAGTTTCATGTCAGAACGTGCGCCGGCGGAAGTGAAGGATTCCGGCGCCCAGAACAACCGCGCCGAATAACGCCGTGCTCCAGACCGGCATCCAGCTCTCGATCGGCTGGTTCAGAATGATGTGCCGGATCATCACACTGATGTCCGAAATCTTCGGCAGCGCGTAATAGAGAATCTTCACCGTCTGGCGTGACCAGTCCGAGCTCAGCAGGCGGTCGATCTGCTGGTGCTGCGCCAGAATCGGCGTCAGGAACATGATCGCGAAGCTCGTCATGATGGCGATGGCGGCACTTTCCCATAAGACGCCAATCAGCACGATGACGGCCAGAAGCACAGCGAAAATGAAGATCGTGAAAAGGCTGGAATACAGATAGCCGACGCCCCAGAGCCCCGTTTTCACGCCGAAAATAATCCACGATCCGGCGATCAGATAGACGATATTTGCAGCGACGACCAGGAGATTCCCGAGGTAACGGCCCAGCAGAATTCGCGTGCGGGAGACCGGCTTCGAGAGCAGCAGTTCGATGCGGCCTGGTTCGAAGACAGCGGCCACCAGACCAGCGGACGCGAACACCGAAAGCGCCATGCCGAAGAAATACATCACCATCGCGATCACGCTCTGCGTCTGGTTCACCAGCGTCCGGACGTCTGTAGTGGGCAGAGGGCGGCCGAAGAGCGTTACGGTGGCAAGGACGCCAGCCACTACGTCGATCCGCATGATGAAAATCAGAAACACGAGCAGCGCGGTGCAGCAGCCGAAGAAACCCCAGAAGATGCGGCGCGCGAACGCTTCGCGAAACGTGTCGAGGATCAGGGCGACAGTGGCGATCATACGTGAGTCCGGTCCTCTACGGTCTTCATGAAGACTTCTTCGAGCGTGCTGCGCGTGCGGCCGAAGGTTTCCACCTCGCACTGATGAGAACGGGCGAGATCGAGCGCGCGGTTCGCTTCTTCACGAGTAGGGAATACGAGTTGAAGCGTCCCGTTGTTCTGCGCGGCCGTGCGGGCCTTCGCGCGAAGTTCCGTTTCGAGGCTTTCCGGTACGCCCGCGACTTCGAGCCGGTAGCCACTTCCGCTCGTCAGCTCCAGCACCGTGCCGCTGAGGGCGAGTTTGCCCTTCTGGATGATCGCGACTTCGCGGCAGAAGAGCTCCACTTCCTGAAGCAGGTGCGAGTTGATGAAGATCGTCACACCCTGCTGTTCGAGTTGCAGGAGCACCTCGCGGATCTGCTTGCGGCCGACGGGATCAACGCCATCGCTTGGCTCATCGAGAACCAGCAGGCGTGGTGAGTGTATCAGCGCCTGGGCCAATCCGACGCGCTGCAGCATGCCTTTCGAATACTTGCCCAGCCGCAGGTGGTGCGCACGCGATTCGAGGCCTACGGTCTCCAGCAACTCCGGAATGCGCCGGCGGCGCTCGGAAGACGGCATGCCCGAAAGCGCGCCATAGAAATCGAGCATGTCCCAGCCAGTGAGGTAAGTGGGGAAGCGATGATTTTCGGGAAGGTAACCGATTGGAGCGCGAGCGGCCGGTTCGCGCGAATCCCGGCCGAAAACCATGGCGCGGCCGGAGGTGGGGTGAGCTGCCGAGAGCAGCATTTTGACGAATGTCGTTTTGCCGGCGCCGTTCGGGCCCAGAAGTCCATACGTCGAGCCGACAGGAACCTGGAGAGAGATGTTATCTACAGCTGTCAGAGAACGCCTGGACCAGCGGCTGGCGAAGACCTTGGTCAGGTTTTCGGTCTCGATAGCGTAGGCAGGCATTTATCCGACTAGTTCCGCACGCCTGGCGCCTCGGTACGGCCTGCCAGGGGCTGCACAGCGCTGCCTCCGCAGACCGCGACGCCTGTCTTCAGCAGGGCCGCCAGAAGATTTCCCAGCATCGCGTAAAGGACCTGTTCGGTCAGCGCCTGACGGCCCGGCAAGCGGAAAGAGGCCGGCAATTCCTTGGCGATGCGGATTCTCAAACTATTAGACACGCTTCGGCCGGAACGGTCACGTTTGTTCGCGATCGAAATCGGGGTTTGCATCACGCCACCGGTCCGCCCATCCACATAAAACTGGCAGCGCGAAAACCAGCCGAGATTTGCGGGATCGGCCGCGTCGAACAGCAGCAGCGGGGTATCGCGCTGCAACGCGGTAATGTCGAGAACGATATTGCCCTGCGAATCCTTCGTCCGGGTTTCAAAGCCTGCCTGTTCGGCCACTTCCGCTACGGCGTCGGCGTCAATCTCCAGAAGGATCAGCTTGTGGGGGCCGGCCTGTAATACCTGCATAAAGAATCAGTGAACCCTCATGGTCCCGTTTCCCTCCACGGAACCCTTGTTTTTCAGAATACCAATGATTGCGATCAGTGGGTGAAGACGGAGATTTCCGATCTTCCCACGGTTGATACCGACTCCTGGCGATAGTTCGATTCGAGTAACCGCGCGACGCCCGCCTGTTTCTCGGCAGGGCTTGTGTAGGGCGTCGCGACGAGTACGACACGCGGGGCGAGGCAGTTGGCGTCCGCAATTTCAGGCCGGAAGAATTCGTAGAGGAAGCGATCATGCGGCGGGACCACCGCGATGCAGGCGTTCTGCCGCACTTCCGCCATTAGAGTATTTGCGGCCTGCTCGAAATTGTCGTGCGGCGCGGTGAAGTAGCGGAAGCTGGACCACACGCAGACGGCGGCCAGTACAGCCATCATGGCGCGGCCCGGACGCGGCCGGTTTTCGATGCCGAGCGCAGCGGCGACCGCGATGGCGGGCAGGATCCAGAGGATCTGGCGCGCGGCGACGAAATACCCGGAGGCGGCGTCCGCAAGGAGCGCGAGAAGAACCGGGACAGCGATCCAGTAAGTTACAAATTTTCGATGCCGCGCGGCCATTGCGCAAAGGATGAGGAGGAGACCGGAACCCCAGTAGCCTGCGCCCGCCACTTCGCGAAACAGCATGAGCGGCGTCTTTACGGAAATCGCAAAATGAACATCGGATGAGCCGAGACCCGTTGACCAGAACTCGCTCGAATGGACGTACCAGGGGAGGAAGGCGGCGATCGCGATTCCGAGAGCAATGGCGGAGGAACGCCTGCGTTCCCACGCGAAGTGCGCGAAGCCGACGAAGATCGCATAAGGCTGCGTGTAAATCGCGGCGATCAGCGCCAACGTATAGAGTGTTGTGCTGCGGCGAAGAAACAACCAGGTGGCGAGCGTGGAGAACAGCAGCGCCTGCGAATAGACGCGCGATTCGCAGGCATAGCGCAGTGTTTCCGGAAACAGCGCAAAGATGGCGGCGGCGAGCCACGGCCAGGCGACGCCGAGTTCCGCTGCAATCATCCCCGTAAAGAAGACCGCGCCCGCGACAAACAGCGCGGAAGGGAAGCGCGCCGCGCGCGTGGAGTATCCGGTGACGCGCATGGAGGTTTGCTGGATCAGATAACCGAGTGGCGCGCCGCCAGGCGTGCGGGGAAGGGAATCAAGCAGTTGGGCCGGCGTCGTATTGCGCGTCTCGCGCAACTGGATGATTTCATCGAGCCACAGCGGGAGCGTCCCGCCGAGCGCGAGGGCGATCACCAGGAAGATCGCAGCTACCGTGAGATTTTTCCGCACTTAGATTTTGGGAATGCCAGTGCTCTCGCGCGGCGGCGCGGTTTCGGCGGTTTCCGGAACCGCATCGCCTTCGCCCGGCGCGAGGAACAGGTTATCGTCGAGCTCATGCTGCCGCGTGTACATGTCCCAATAGCGGCCGCGCATGCGGAACAGTTCGGGGTGGGTGCCGCGTTCGACGATGCGCCCGTCTTCAATCACCAGGATCTGATCGGCGCGGCGGATGGTGGAGAGGCGATGAGCGATGACGAACGTCGTCCGGTTTCGCATCAGAGTCGCGAGGCCCTGCTGGATCATCGCTTCGGATTCGGAATCCAGACTGGACGTGGCTTCGTCGAGAATGAGAATTCGCGGATTGGCCAGGATTGCGCGCGCGATCGAAAGACGCTGGCGCTGACCGCCCGAGAGCTTCACGCCGCGTTCTCCGACGATGGTGTCGTAACCGAGTTCGAGTTTCTCGGCGAATTCATCGACGCGCGCCGTCCGGCAAGCGGCGAGGAAGTCTTCCTCGGTAGCTTCAGGACGCGAGAACACGACATTGTCGCGAATGGTTCCATCGAACAGGAACGTTTCCTGCAATACCACGCCCAACTGGCTGCGGAAACTCGGCAGCTTCACGCTGTCGAGGTCGACGTTGTCCACATACACATGGCCGCCGGTCGGTTTGTAGAAGGCGCTGATGAGACCGATGGTCGTCGACTTACCTGAACCGGAGGGGCCGACGAATGCGGTCACCGTGTCGGGTTTCGAGTGGAATGAAATCTCATGGAGGACATCGCGGCCGGGTGTGTAGGCGAAGGTGACGTCGTCAAAAATCACGTCGCCGCGAATCGGCCCTATGTCGCGAGTTCGATCGGGGTCCCGATCCTCGGGCCTTTCCACGAGCACCTGACGGGTGCGCTCGAGACCGGCGAGGGCTTCGGAAATCTGTGTCCCGATATTCACTACGCCGACGATTGGCGCAATCAAAAATGCCAACAGCGCAACGAACTTGAAATAGTCGCCGGTCGTCATCTTGCCGGCCAGAATCGAATGCGCCCCGAGATACATGACGAGCGCGCCCACGATGCCCATCAGTACGGTGGCGGAGAGCGACATGACGGACATGGCGGTCAGGCTTTTGCGGACGTTATCCAGCAAGCGCTGCACGCCCTCCGCGAAAACCGACGCCTCCCGAGCTTCGGCGTGATAGCCCTTGATGACACGCACGCCGCCCAGCGATTCAGTGAGGCGGCCGGTGACCTCAGCGCTGATCTTGCCACGCTCGCGGAAGATAGGACGAATGGTCCGGAAGGCCCGGCTGAGCGTCGCTCCGAAGGCCAGCACGACGCCGAGCGCAAGCAGCGTCATTAAAGGGCTGATTTGCAGCAGAAGGACCAGTGAAAACAGCGCCGTCATTATGCCGCCGAAGAACTCCACGAGACCGGTGCCAATCAGATTCCGGACGCCTTCCACGTCACTCATGATTCGGGAAACCAGCTGGCCAGTCTTGTTGGCGTCATAGTAAGTGACCGGCAGACGCCCCACGTGTTCCTGAACTTTGGCGCGCAATTCCGCGATCAGTTTCTGGCCTTCGATGGAGAGCAGTTGCGTCAGCGTGAAAGAGGTCACGCCCTGAACGGCGGTAGCGGCGAGCACGATCAGCGTCAGTTCGGTGAGCATGCCGATCTGGCGTTTATTGATGACATTATCGACCAGATACTTCGTTGAAACGGGCAGGATCAGGCCGCATAACCGGTTCACGATGATGAGAAGGAAGCCGAGAAACAGAAGTCCGCGGCGGGGGCGAATCAGCTCGCTGATATCAGGCCAGAGATCACGTAGCCGCTCCGATGCGGGACGGTTGGGGGATTCGGGTTTGTCTCTGTCGTTTCTACGTGCGCTGCGGCCTTCGCCGTGACCCATGCCGCCTGTCATTCGCAAGTGAGATTACTGCTTTCCGCCGCCGACGTAATAGCCCGGTCGCGTGCGCACCGTGTAGGTCGGCTCGCGGTCGATGGTTACGTTGATCGTGTGGAAGCCGCCTTCGCCAGCGTTACTGGGCGCATAGGCAATCAGGTACTGGCTGTGCAGATTCTGGCTGATCTTCTGAACGGCTTCTTCGAGCCCCTTCTGGCGATAGAAAATGAACTGCGACCCGCCCGTTGCATTTGCAAATTGAGTGGAGTGATCTTTGACGAAGATGGCTTTAGTGTCGATAAAGATTTCCTTCAGGAGCGGAACGAACTGGGCGCGATTCGAAAGGCCGAAGTTCTGCTCGGCTGAGGTGGGCGTGCTGGGAATTCCCATCGGAAGATTTTGATTGGCGACATCGATATCCGCCCGTGGGTAAGGCTGATCCTGTTTTTGAGTCAGGCGAACGGCGAGTTGAGAAATATCGACAACATCGACTTCGACGTTTTGCAGCGTAGCCATCGCCAGTACTTCCTTGAGGTGCGCCTCACTGCCCTCATCGCGAGTCTCGCTGACGAGCAGTAAGACGCGGCGGTTTGCCGGAGGCCGTTTCGAGAGCATGTAGATGCCGCGTTCCACGGCGTCATCCAGACGCGTACCGCTGCATCCCGGTCTCAGGTTCTGGATGGCAACTTTGATCTTGTCGTTATCGGTGGTGAAGTCCTGGGTCGGGGTGATGCGGCAATCGAATTCGAGAACCGACGTTTCGCCCGATTTGCCGGTGATCTGCGACAGGAGAGTGCCGAGTTTTTTCAATTGCGGCAGGACGGCTTCGACGCGCGACGATTTTTCGATCGCGACGAGAAGCGAGATCGGCATGTAGGAGGTGTCGACGCGGATGTTCTGTTCGACGCCGTTGTCATAAAGGTGAAACTGGCTTCCCTGGAGGCCGTCGACGATGTTCCCGTCTCGATCAGTGACGAGCACCGGCGCGACGATGTTCTGCACCGTGGTGACGAAGCTCGGTATTGTGTCGATGGTGGGAGCGCTATCCGCAGCCGGAGGGCTGGCCGGTTTCGGGGCGGGCGCTTGCGCAAGGGCCACGGTCGCTGCTATTAATCCGAAAGCGATTCGCTTGATCATCGTTCACGCCTCTCTTCTGCGCGCGCCGCCCGCAGGTTCATGGGCGGTCCGTCCATTCAGCAGATCGTGCACGTGCGGTACCAACTCCAAAATAGCATTTAAGGACTCCACCGCGCCTTTTGGCGAGCCCGGCAGAGCGACGATCAGAGTTCTTTCGGCTGCCCCGGCCAGGCTGCGCGAGAGGCTGGCTAAAGGCGTGAAACTACGGCCTGAAGCGCGCATGGTTTCGCCGAATCCCGGGATCAAACGGTCGATCACGTCTTGCACCGCTTCTGGTGTGACGTCGCGCGGGGCGAGGCCCGTTCCACCGGTGGTGAAGACGACGTCGGCAAGGCTCCGCTGGGCGATCTCGCGCAGGCGCGCAGCGATGCGATCACGCTCATCGGGCAGGACTTCAATGCCGGTGATTCCGTAACCCGCGGCGCGCAGCGAATCGGCGACGGCGGGGCCGGATCGATCGATACGGGTTTCCGCGTAAACGCCGTCACTGATGGTGAGCACGAGGGCGCGGATCACCGGCGGAAATCTCCGCTCTTGCCGCCGGTTTTTTCGAGGAGGTAGACGTCCTGGATTTCGATGCGTTTATCGAGGGCTTTCGTCATGTCGTAGAGGGTGAGCGCGGCGACGGAGGCGGCGGTGAGCGCCTCCATCTCGACACCGGTCTGCGCGGTGGTGACGGCGGAGGCGATGACGCGCAGGCCGTCGGGTTCCGGCATGATGGCGACATCGGCGTGAGAGAGCGGGAGCGAGTGGCAGAGCGGAATCAGTTCCGCGGTGCGTTTGGCGGCCTGGATGCCAGCGATGCGCGCGACTGCCAGCGGATCGCCTTTCGGATTGGATGGCAGGGCAGCGAGAACCTCCGGGCTCATGCGGACGAAGGCATGGGCGCGGGCGGTGCGTTTGGTTTCGGGTTTGTGGCTGACGTCCACCATGCGGGCGTTGCCCGAATCGTCAAAATGCGTGAGTTTGCTCATTTGGGTAATACGGAGATTGGGTCGCCCGCGGCGTATTCGGCCTGGGCGGGGTCGGCTATCAGAAAAGCATTGGCGCGGGCGAGGGCGGCGATATCGCCTGAACCTTTGGAGGCTACAGGTGTGATTTCGCCGCCACTCAGCGTGGCTGGGAGAAAGCGTGTAAGGCCGGGCTTGTGGCGGAAGGGGACGGTGAGTCTGGCGAGACTCAGAGGTAGTTCGGTATCGGAGGCGCCGCCGAGGATCTGGATGGCGGCGCGGGCGAAGACCTCGAACGTGACCATGGTGGAGACGGGATTCCCGGGGAGGCCGAAAAAGAAGCGGTTGCGGGCTCGTCCGAAGACGACGGGCTGGCCGGGTTGTATGAGGACGCGGTCGAAGAAAAATTCGGCGCCGAGGTCGGCGAGGGCGGGCTCGACGATATCGTAGCGGCCTGCGGAGACGCCGCCGCTTAGCAGGAGGAGGTCGTGTTGGAGGCCCTGTTCGATGAGGGCGCGGGTGTGGTCTTTGTTGTCTCGGGCGATGGGGAGTATGACCGGTATGCCGCCGGCCCGGGCGACCTGGGCGGCGAGGGACCAGGCGTTGGAGTTGCGGATCTGACCGGGGCGGGGTGTTTCGTGTGGCTCGATGATTTCGTCACCAGTGGCGAGGATGGCGACTTTGGGCTGTGGGAAGACGGCGACGGAAGTTCGGCCGACCGAGGCGAGGCAGGCGATGGCGGAGTAGTCGAGGCGGGTTCCTCGTTCGAGCAGGATGGCGCCTTCGCGGGCTTCGGCGCCGCGGGGGACGACGTTCAAATTGGGTTCGTTTTTTCGAATTGCTTTTACGGTTCCGTCGGGGTTTCGGGTGGCGCGTTCGACCATGAGGACGGCGTCGGCGCCTTCGGGCATGGGCGCGCCGGTCATGATTTCGACCGTCTCGCCGGTTTGGAGCGCGCCGTTAAATGTTTGCCCTGCACGAACTTCGCCGATAATCCTTAGGTTCAGGTCGAGGTCGATAGCGCGGATGGCGAAACCGTCTCGCATGGAGCGGTGGAAGGGGGGATAGTCGCGGTCGGCGAAAATGTCTTCGGCGAGAATGCGCCCGGCGCTGGAAACGAACCCAATGGATTCGATGGCAGGAGGCGGCATGGTGTTGCCCAGTTCGCGCAGGACGGTTGCGCGAGCGTCATTGAAGGAGAGAGCCGCCACGGAAACCAGTTTAAGTCTTTTGATGCCAGGCACCGGCGGCGATGGGGTCGGCGGGCGTGTCAGAGGTGAGGCAAGTGTTTGATTATGGCCGGGTTGCACTCTGCGCATTGCGGGCGAAAAAAGTTGTGACTCACCCACACGCGCAACGAAAGCCGGCCTCAGTTTGGTTCTTCGAGCCCGTTGGTGAATCTGACCGGACGCTGATACTGGCACAACGCAGTGTTGCCTTTCGCCGCAAGGCGAGAGAGCACGAGAAGGAATGTCTGGATGTCCACAAGGACTCAGTCACCGTTTGCGTACTTGTCTATCGAGAGCAGCCTCTTCCAGCGCAGCGGGGTGGATTCGCAGGGAGCCGGAGTTCACTGCTCCAGCCGCTCGCGAAGGCGATTGCGTGCTACGTTCCCGGAGATGAGGTCTACGGTTCCATCGTCAATGTGCTTCACCGTCAGTTGCGCCGAGCGGAAGCTCGGCGGCAGGCCGAAGCTCAATTTCCCGTCTCCACGCGTCTGTCGCACCCGTGTCGACGGTCGCATCCAGGCTTTCAATCGCGGAACGGGCCTCCGGTGGTAAGGCGAGGGCGTCTCCAAGCGATCGCGATTCCGGACAGGCTGAGGCGGGATTACTCCGGATAAACGCGGTTGCCTGACCTGCGGCCGTCAGTAATCTGGACGGGGCGACCATGAGCAGCCACGATGATCGCGACGCCGGTCCGGGCGTTCCGCAAGACGTGCTTCGGAAGGTTTCCCGGCGCCGTAGTACTCATGCACGCTTGGGACCCTGCAAGAATACTCTGACTTGTACTGCCCCGCCGCGTCCCTGGTATCTTCCGCGAGCCAGCATATCCAGTCCGTCGAATTTGCCGGTGTTCATGTTAACCCAGCCTGTACGTCCGGATTTGAGCCTGATCTGGGCCCACCAGACTTTCGCACCGAGGTCAACATAGGTGGCCGCGCAGTGCGCGCCCCCGCAGCCGCTGCCATCGGGCCATTTCGTAAAGGAGATGTCGAAACTCGGGTCGTAGCGGCCGGCGAGCCAGGCTCCGGAAAAGCCCTCTCCTCGATTCGTGTACGTGAGGATGATGTCTCCGGCTTTGAGCTTTTGCTCCGGCAGATCACGATCCATTCGTATCCGGCCGGGACGACTTGTGATGACCAGACCCGTGATGCCCACGACCGCATCGCCTCGCGAAAGCTGTGCGATCGGGCGGCGGCGTTCTTCCCACGTGTTAAAGACCTGCACCTTCTCCTGAGCGATCCAGCGACGGTAGACGCAACCTTCAAACGGACACGCTTTCCACTCCAGGAAAGGAAGGACCGGAGGTGCGAGCGCCTGTGACAGCGCTGTCGCCGCCGCGGCCGCAACCAGGAGTTTGGCTAACATGACCCGATGTTACCCCTATTTGAAGAGCACTCGGATTGCCTTGGGTCCCGGTGCGCGTTGGGGGGACGCGATGGGTTGGCTCTGTGGCGTCCTGTTATCGGAGACTGACGGTGTGTCGGGCCGCTCGGGCGACGGGCAAGCCCGGTGGCCACGATGTCGGCAAGAGTAGCCGGCATATATGCACCATTCCAGTCACGAGCAGCGTAGCCACCACTCGAGCCAAACAAACAAAACCCACGTCACTTGAGGCGAATTTGTTTCTGGAGGTTGCGAACCAACTCGTCAGCCCGAAACAGAAATCGTTTCAGCCACGGGGAGGTATTCGACTTGTTGTAGCCCATCACCAGGTCGACCGTGGGAGCTTCACCCTGTAAGAGACGAGTGACAAGTCCGGGGTTCAACTGATCCTTCACATACGAAGGACATAGTGCGACACCTCTGGTGGATGTCACCAAAGACATGATTGCGGGCAGGTTGTCGCCCTCATAGGAAGCCTTCAGCGTGATGCCGGCTTTTTTCGCAAAATCGCCGATCACGCCCCTCACCGCCGGAGCGGCCTGAGCCACGCCGATGAAGATCTCGCGGGTGAGTTCCCGCGGCTGGATTGCCTTGTTCGCTGCCAGTCGATGAGTGGCCGGCAACACGACCAGCAAGGGCTCCCTGATCAGCAGCTTGTATGCGAGGCCCGTGGTGTGCGTCTCGCGGCGCATGAATGCCACGTCGACTTTACCTCGCATCAGCGCTAGCGCGAGCTGGGGTGAGGCCAGACTTAAAAATGTGATATCGACGCCGGGCGCTTCCTCGCGCAGGATGCGCAGCGTTTCGGTCAGCAAGGTGACTTCCTGTCCGGTGAGGAAGCCAATCACAAACGCAGGCCTGTCGGGCTGCTCGGCGCGGCGCGCCGCTTCACTGGCGGTTTCGACCTGCAGTAGCGCCATTCGTGCGTGATCGAGAAATACCCGGCCAGCTGGGGTCAACGCGATCCCACGCGGCCGACGTTCCAGGAGTTTGACGCCGACTTCCAGTTCCAGATCCCGAATTTGCCGGCTCAATGAGGGTTGAGCCGTGTGCAGCCGCCTTACAGCGGCATTGCTCAGGCTGCCCTCTTCGGCTACCGCAACGAAATAACGCAGATGACGCAGTTCCATTCGCGAGCTTCCATACTTTTGAAGCATAGCAATACCACAGGAAGTATTGGTTATCGGGAGAATCGTCAAGCATCATGTCCTTGTAAGCATGCAACTGCTTATGAACGAAGCAGCAAATAATCGATTGAAAGGAACTGAACATGAAAACACAGACCAAACCGAGCATCGTCTTCTGCCACGGAATCTGGGCCGATGGCTCGTGCTTTAACAAAGTCATTCCGCCCCTTCAGGCGGAAGGATATGAGGTGGTGGCCGCCCAATACGGCCTCGACACTCCCGAAAGCGATGTCGAGGCGGCAAAGCGGACGCTGAGGCGAGTCAGTGGCCCCGTAATCCTGGTCGGTCACTCTTACGGCGGAAGCGTCATCACGGCCGCGGGAACCGATGAACGGGTTGCAGGGCTGGTCTACATCGCCGCGCTTGCGCCCGATGCGGATGAAACATCGCAGAGCCAGCAGGCTATGTTCCCCACCACCGACGTCTTCTCTTACAGCGAATTCACAGACGGCCGCGCCTGGATGAAGCCGGAAGGAGTCGCGTGCTTTGCGGGAGACCTGTCGGAGCAGGAGCAAAAGCTCGTCTACGCAACACATTATGCGCCCGCTGCGGATATATTCAGCCGTAATGCGCCTGGCGTCGCCTGGAAGTCGAAGCCGTCGTGGTACATCGTGGCGAACAACGATCGCACGGTTCATCCGGAACTGCAGCGCTTCGTGGCGAAACGTATGGGCGCCTCTACTCATCCCGTCGACAGCAGCCACGTGCCGATGCTGTCTCAGCCTGGTTTCGTCCTGGATGTCATCCGCAAGGCCGCGCAGGCCGTTCAGAACACCTGAGCCCAGACACACGCCAAAGCGCTGGCGGGCGAAAGCGCGAAAGCCGCGTTCTTTTCGGACGCGGCTTTTGTCGCATGCATTCGACTGCCTGCGCTCCGTATTCCGCCCGCGCCACGGATGACATCGCTTACACTCAAACCACATGCTGAACCGGGGCTATGCCTACGCAACAGTCATCAGCAGCAAATACCAGGGACAGACTTTGCTCTCCCACCTGGCGAGGCTTTATCCCCACTCGACTCCACAAGCCTGGCAACAAAAACTGAACAACGGCGAAGTTACTCTCGATGGCGAGACCGCCACCGGAAACGAATCGATTACTGCAGGCCAAACGCTCGTCTGGAACCGTCCGCCCTGGATTGAACCGGACGCCCCTCGGGACTTTGAAGTCCTGTTTGAAGACGACTGTCTGTTGGCCGTCAACAAACCCAGCGGGCTTCCTACTCTTCCCGGCGGAGGCTTCATGGAAAACACGCTACTGCGCCTGGTGCAAAAGCGAACCCCCGACGCGAACCCTGTCCACCGGTTGGGTCGAGCCACCACAGGCATCGTCCTCTTCGCCAGGACATCGGAGGCGGCGTCTTATCTATTCGCAAACTGGAACACTTCCCGGATTCAAAAGATCTACCGGGCGCTGGGTCAAAACGTTGCGGCGCGCGACGCTTACGAAATTGTCACGCCGATCGGCCTGGCGCCGCACCCGCTCATCGGTTCCGTGTGGGCCGCGAGCCCCAGCGGCAAAGCGTCAAAGTCAGTGGCAAAGGTGATCTCTCGCGGCATCAACAGCACGGCATTTGAGGTCAGCCTGAATTCGGGCCGCCCTCATCAAATCAGAATCCATCTGGCATCCATCGGCCATCCGCTGGTAGGCGATCCGCTGTACGGCCTGGGTGGACGGCCTCTTGAAAATCTCCCCGGCGTCCCTGGGGATGGAGGATATTTCCTGCACGCGCAGTATCTGAAATTCCACCATCCCATCACCGGAGAACGAATCGATCTTGAGGCGGCTTTGCCGTGTGGATTCCCATTGCATTAGCAGGTTCACGATGGGTACTCGCAGAGGCGCGGAATTATTCCTTCCCTCCGGCGCCGCGGCCGCTGCCACTCCCGGATCAAAGGCGGCGAGCGCCTTGCGGCGGCACCTCATTGCCATACACATCCACGTTATGGTTGGTCGCCGGTGTGACCCCGGTAATATACAGCCGCGTCGTATAGCCCGCATCGACGCGGTTTTCGTCCCAATGGATTCCATGCGAAAGATCCTCGACGAAGCTCCCGGCCGGGACCGGATACGTCAGCCTGAAATCATGGATCGTGCTGAAACTGACCCACCACGGGCCTTGAAGAACATAAATATAGCGGGGGCTTTCATGGCAATGGGGGTGGAATTGCGCCCAGGGGGTAATGCCTGGATCACTCCGTAAGGCGAGCCGTCTGGAGTGCCAGCCTGAACGCTGCCATAAAGTGCCGGTTCCCGGTTGCCGGGACTGCGGCAATTGTGATGTGACTTGTCGCGCCTGGCTTGCTGGGCGTGGGATCGGGCGGCAAGCCGGCCGGGTCGTTCACGCTCGCCATTGGCGCATCGGACGCCGTGGACGTGGCGAGCGGTCGCTTACTGCGTGCGGCCACTCAGTGATTGGTGGGCAGCCCGACGACGATGAGAACCGAGTAGTCCTGCTTGTGGCAGCCGTTCACGGCGGGCATGGCCGCCCCTGGATTCACCGGAAAACCCGTGGGCTGAGCGTTCGCGGGCGAGCACGAGTTGTTCGCCTTCGCCGGAGTGTAGCGTGCGGAACGGCATCCGAGATGGGTGACATCCAAGAGGGTCGCGCCGTCGGCGAGTTCCCACCGCTGATTGCCGTTCTTGTCCTTTGGGTGAACTGTCAGCACGGTCGTCACATCGCGGTCGCCCGTGACGAGGTATTTTCCAGCAGGCAGCGGGAAGGCCGGCTTCTCCATGATCAGGCCGTGTTCTTCCAGCCACCAATCCGAAGCGTCGAATTTCCACTGCGCCGGCGCCACGCCGGAGGCCTTCAATTGAGGGTAGTGGTCCAGCTTACAGGCGCGCGGGCCCGGATCCTGGTTCCAGAAGCCCCATGATTGCGCGCCGTTGCCGGAGGTGGCCGAGGGGTCTCCCAGCGCGGCGATGAACTGCGGCTCGATGCGCCTGAATTTCGAGAGGTCTGTTCCTGACGCGTGAACCGGATGCTGCAGGCCCGCTGCCAACATGAGGGATCCTGCGAACAGGAGCCAGCGGCTCACAGACGGCACAAGGTGGCGGATATTCATGCGATTGCTCCGGTTGGACGATCTGATGACATCCTACACCAACGCGCGCCCATTGGTCAGCGCGGGACATATCGCGAGAAAACATAGCCATTCTCCTTACGCGAGATGTGGCACTGGTAACACGCCTGCTGTCCTTTGGCATCGAGCGTATTGACCTTGCTTCCCTCATTGAAATTTCCGAAGCCCCAGCCGCCAGTAGCGGCGTAGCGGTGGCTATCCTTCACCATCACCGCCGTCAGGACGCGGCGGCCTTCTCCACCAGCACCTTTATCACCGATCAGAAACTCAAGCATTTCTTCCGCGATGATGGAACCGTCAGCGTAGGTCCCGTCCCGAAATCCCTTCATCGCCGGATCATTCGCGTAGAAGTAGAAAATCCCGTTCGTGCAGGGTTTTACGCAGGGAGACGCGGCGAATGCCGAGAAGGCGCCCGGAACCATCGAACCGTGCAGGAAAGTCCACGCGCGATAGCCGTCGGGATATTCGACAGAACCTTCGTCAGCGTGTACGGCAGGCGTTGGGGACAACGTGATCAGCAGAGTAGCGGCAGCAACAATTCCGATGACGGCGAAAAGACGTGATCTCATATGTACGCCATTCTAGGAAAAATAGTGGTCCCATCGCCAGATCCATTATGAAGACGAATGCTGTACCATTTCCCTGTTTTCGGATTACTTCGAGGGAACTTGTGCTTCGATCTGGAGACGATCATGAGGATATGCTCGTAGTGGTCTATTGCCATGAGCATCTTTAGAGGATTGTAATGTACCGATGGCGCACGCATGTCTAAGATCAGGAGTTCATTAGAACTCCCCCTCCGTCCCCGCTCAACGGGCCAACCGTTAACGGACTGGCTTTACAGCGAGCTTCGCTCGGCTATCCTGGAGGGCCGATTGGCGCCTTCCAGCCGTCTTCCGGCTACCCGGGATTTTGCCGCGATTCACGGCTTTTCGCGGGGAACGGTCGTGCAGGTTTTTGAGCGGCTGCAGTCTGAGGGATATCTATGTTCCCGCGTGGGCGCCGGGACATGGGTTAGTGACCGCGTGACGGCTCAGCCGCAGTTTCTTCCGGATGCTGCCCCGCCGGACTATATTCGCCGAACGATTTCGTCTTATGAACGACCTAAAGCCTTCGCTGGTCTAAGCCCACTGGGGTCTGCGCGGCCATTCCGGGTAGGGCATATCGATCTTCAGGAGTTTCCTTTGAAACTTTGGGCGACACTATCGTCGCATCGGGCAAGAAAGATGAGCTCGTGGCTTCGCAGTGAACATGATGCAAGAGGCTACCGGCCATTGCGCGAGGCGATCGCGCACTATCTGGGATCGTCGCGCGGCGTCGCCTGCACTGCTGACCAGATCATCCTCGTATCCGGGATTCAACAGGCACTGGATCTCCTGGCAAGGCTTCTGCTCAAGCCCGGGGCTAAGGTTTGGATGGAAGATCCCGGCTACTTTGGCGCGCGCATCGCTTTTGAGAGCGCTGGCGCCCAGATTGTGCCGGTCCCCATCGACGCGGAGGGGATGAGTGTCGGAAGCGGGAGCAAGACCGATACGGAAGTGGCGGGCGCCTATGTGACACCGGCGCACCAGTTTCCCCTGGGGACAGTCATGTCGCTCGGAAGACGCATGGAGCTGTTGAACTGGGCCGCAAATTCGGGCGCCTTCATCATTGAAGACGACTATGACAGTGAATATCGCTTCGAGGGCCGCCCGATTCCAGCGTTGATGAGTATGGACCGCAGTTCGAGCGTGATCCTGGTTGGTTCGTTTTCAAAGTTGCTGTTTCCGTCTCTGCGAATCGGATACATCGTGGCGCCTCCCGCGCTGGCTTCTTTCGTAGTCTCATTCCGGGTCCGAACGGATTTCCGTTCTGTTCACGTCGAACAAGCTGTTCTGTGCGATTTCATCGAGAGGGGCCACCTCGGCCAGCATTTGCGTCGCACGCGCGAGGTCTATGCCGGACGCCTTGCCAGTCTGCTCGAGGCGGGACAGAGATATCTTCGTGGCGCGGTGACCATGCGTCCTATTCAGTCGGGGCTATACACGGCGGCGTTCCTCGAAAACGGAATGTGTTCGGACGACGCCGAACGGAGGGCCACGGCTCACGGAGTTGAGACGCTGTCGCTCGACCGTTATACGGTCGAAGCAGCAGATCCCCGAGGACTGCTGCTTGGTTTTGCAGGCTTCAATGAGAGCTTAATAAGAGACGGTGTGCGCAAGCTCGCGAGAGCTTTTGCGGGAACAGCCCGTGATTAGTGTCAAGGACAGGGCGGGTCTTCAAATACCACGCTTGAGGTATTCACCAGGGTTAGCCCCGACAACTCGCTTGAACGCCTTACTGAACGCAGCGCCGGACTCGTAACCAACCGACCGGGCGACGTCTATTAGCTTCCTGTCACGCTGTTGCAGTAACTGCATCGCCTTCTGCATTCGCCAATCGGTTACGTATTCGAGCGGTGTTTGTCCGAGTAGCTCTTTAAAACGCGCAGCGAATGCGGAGCGAGACATGCCCGCCGTTTTGGCCAGAGATTCGACCGTCCAGGGTGTCTTCACACGGTCGTGAATGGCGCTCAGGGCAGCGCCTATTTGAGGATCGAAAATGGCACGAAGCCATCCATTTTTGCGCCATCGCACTCCCGACGCGATATGCGCCCGGAGTGCCTGTATAAACAGAACCTCGCCCAGCCGAGTCGCGACTACTTCAGATCCCGGCGCCTGTTCCGCCATTTCCGACGCCAGCGCCTGCATTGTGTTGTGAAGAGCACGCGTGTGGGCCTGATCGGCCTTAATCAAAATGAAGCCCGGCAATAACTGAGTGATCGGCTTCAGGCTGGCGCGATCGAAACTCAGGGACCCACAGACGATTGTCGTCGGAGCGCCGCCACCTCCATAATGAGCGACATTGCTGCTGTCCCTGGCCGCGACCTCGCGGAAACTTCTCTTCGGACGTGTTCGCAGGCTGTCGCGCAAAATAAACGAAGTCCCCCGGGCCAGCAAAATGCAATCACCACCGGTGAGGGGAATCGGCTCCGGAACCCCTTCCACACTCAACCAGCAGTTGCCGCGCGAAAGCATGGCGAAGTGCGCCAAATCCGTGGGTGAAATCTTTTTGCCGGAAGGCGAGACTTTTTCTTCGGTCCGACCGTCCTGTATCAAGCCCCACGGGGCGGTGGCTTCGAGCCTGTGCTGACCGAACGCGGTTACGTGCAGCGTTCTGAAGATGTCTGCTATCGGGTCCAGCGTAGCCTCCTCATTTGGACGAATAGACAAAAGATCGGGACGTTCAGGCAGTTCTCGTCCAGCGCCAAAGAATCTAATCCCCTGTAGTCAATGCTACACATCTACCGAAGGGAGTCATTATGGGAAAGCTTGAAGGTAAGGTTGCAGTCATCACGGGTGGATCGAGCGGCCTGGCGCTGGCGAGCGCCAGGCGGTTCGTTGAAGAGGGCGCCTGGGTTTTCATCACGGGCAGGAGGCAGGA
>DASYCD010000486.1:0-52000 GCA_036500405.1 Bryobacteraceae bacterium | reverse complement strand
CATCCTTTACAGCTCGCTGCTGCCTTTATGGGGAGGATTTGACGAGCCCTTTCACTTCGGCTACGTAGAGGCTCTTGCGAATAACGCTGGGTTTCCTGATCCGCGGAGCTCGCGCCTCTCAGCCGAGGAAGCTCGCGCGATCGTGCTGGCGCCCGCCAGTCCTTCCGTCCAGCGGAACCTGCCGCAAGTGACGACGTTTTCGCAATACTTCGCGCTTCCTCCCGAAGAGCGCCGGACCAGGCGGAGGGAATTATTTGCAATCGATCCGGCGCTGCGTTCAAATCCATCCAGATTCATTAACTACGAGGGTCTCCAGGCGCCGATTGCTTATCTCATCCTCTCGGGGCCGGAACGAATGCTCGCCGGGCAACCACTTTCCTTTCGCGTTCTGGTTCTTCGAATCTTTTGTGGCCTCAGCGCAACCATTCTGCTCATTTTGGGAACGCTGCGACTGGCAGAGCGACTCGAAATGCCGCAGCCGTGGCCGGAACTTCTCACGTTCTGTGTACTCTCGTCGCAAATGATCTGGGCGACGGTGGCGCACGTGGCAAATGACTGGCTCGCCGTGCCGCTCGCACTATGGCTGCTCGTTTTGATGATTGATTTATATGAGCGCGGAACGATGCGCAGAGCAATCGCCTCCGCTACTGTCCTTGCACTGGGGCTCTTAACGAAGGCTTACTTCCTTGCTTTCATACCGCTGTTTGCGGCTGTCTGCCTTCTACGCAGGCGATTTCGCGAGGCCTCGGTGGCAGCCATTATTGTGGCCGCCGCAGCAGGACCCTGGTATTACCGCAATATTGCGCGCTATGGGACGATCTCGGGCATGCAGGAACTTCGGCTGGGTATCCATCCAGCCCAGGCTCTCCGCGCCGTTCGACCGGGAGGGATTATTCCCGCCATCGATATGTTCCTGCGACAGGCGCTCTGGACCGGCGACAATCTCTTCCGGTCATTTTCGGTCGTGACTCTGCGGCTCATCATTCTGGCCTGCGTGGCGGGATTGCTGCTTTGGATCGGATCGAAGCACAAACAACGTGAATGGATTATTGCCGGATATTGCGCGCTATTTGCGCTGGCCCTGGGTTATGACGCCGCAATCAACTTTGTGATGTCTAATGGTGAAACAATGAGCCCCGGCGCGTGGTACGCACAGGTTCTGGTGGCTCCTTTACTGGCGCTGGTGTTTCTCGGCGCGAGCCGCTTGAGGCGAATCGGGCAAGTGACAGCAACCGCGGTCACGCTTCTATACGGATACGTTCTGGTAGTGACTTACTGGGAAAAACTCATTCCGATGTACGCCGGAATCGAAGATCGGATGACCTTAAAGCTGTTGCTTGAGACGTATGGTCACGCTCCGCGCCTGTTCGCGGCGTTGGGAGAAGTCTCGCTGGGATCGACCGCCGTTATTGCCGCTGGCGCCGCTCTTGTGACGTCGCTGGCCGTAGTTCAGATGGCCTGCTTCACGCTGCAGCTCTGGCGCGATGCCGAAAAGCGTGAAGCGCCCGCAGCGGCGCGGGCGCGCCTGTTGCGGCGCTGATTGCGGGGGGTGCTCTTCGTGTTAAGCTTGCGGCTGCCAGCGGTTTTCCGGCATGTGCCGGGAATGAAAAGGGAATCCGGTGCGAATCCGGAACTGCCCCGCAGCGGTAAGCAGGAACGAAGGCCGTCATGAAGCACTGGTGGAATGAGCCGGGAAGCGATGGCCGTTAGGTTTGTGATGTAAGCCTGCAAGTCCGAAGACCTGCCGATGGTCCGCATCTGAAACGGATGCGGATGTCTGGAGTCCCCGAGGGAAGGGAGATCCGGTTCGGCTGATCTTTTCGGCTCGGCCTCGCCTGCCTTTCTCTCAACTCCGGCACAACTCGAGAGGAGAGAGGAATGGCAAAAGCAATCAATCTGGGGTTTCCCCGCATCGGCGGAAATCGCGAACTTAAAAAAGCACTGGAAGCGTATTGGGCGGGTAAGTTATCGGCCCAGGAGTTATCGGCGGCCGCAAAGGAAATTCGCCTGAGTAACTGGCGGATGCAAAGCGAGGCTGGAATCGAGCAGGTTCCGGTTGGCGATTTTTCGTTTTACGATCACGTACTCGATACGGCGTTTACTTTCGATTTGATTCCGGAACGTTTCCGGAAGTTATCGAGCGGCAGCGATCTGGACCTCTACTTCGCGATGGCGCGTGGCGCGGCCGGAACGCAGGCGATGGAAATGACGAAGTGGTTTGATACGAACTATCACTACATCGTGCCGGAAATTGCGGGCGGCGAACAGTTCCGTCTCACGCGGCCAACGATAGTGGACTCGTATTCCGAGGCGATTCAGGCGGGGCATCCGGCCCGGCCCGTGCTGTTGAGCCCGGTTTCTTTCCTGCTTTCCGGAAAGACTGCGGGTCATTCTGTTGACCGATTCGCTCTGCTGGATGGCGCGCTGGAGGCTTATGGCGAATTGCTCAGGCGGCTTTCGCACGCGGGCGCCACGTGGATTCAAATCGATGAGCCGGCGCTTGCGCTCGATCTCGATGCAGCGGCGCGGCAGGCGGTCGTTCGGACTTTCGAGCGTTTGTCGCAGGCCGTTCCCGGTCTGAGGATTCTGGTGGCGACTTACTTCGGGCCGCTGCTCGACAATCTTGACCTTGCGCTCCATCTTCCGGTTCACTCGCTTCATCTGGATTTGGTGCGCGGTCCGGAGCAACTGGAACCGGCGCTTCGAGATGCGCCCCGTGATCTGACGCTTTCACTCGGGCTTGTGGATGGACGAAACATCTGGAAGACCGATCTGGCGAGCGCGTTTTCTCTGGCGGAAAAGGCCGCCGATCGAATTTCATGCGAGCAGCTTTTCATCGCGCCTTCGTGTTCGCTGTTGCATGTACCAGTTGATCTGGTGAGCGAGCGGTATCTCAGTCCCGAGATTCGCAACTGGCTGGCATTTGGACGCCAGAAGCTCGATGAAGTTGTCCTGCTGGCCCGCGGGATCAATGAGGGCCGCAGCGCAATCGCGGCGGAACTGGAAGCGAACACGGCTGCGCTGGCGGCAAGACGCGCGTCGAAGCTGGTCTTCGATGCGGCGGTGCGTGCGCGCATGGCGGCGATCGAGGAGAAAAGTCTGTGGCGGCAGTCTCCGCATGCGGAACGCGCCCGCCAACAGCAGGCGGTCCTCGAGCTGCCGCCGCTTCCGACAACGACGATCGGGTCCTTTCCGCAAACCGCTGAACTGCGCCGCGAGCGGCTTCGGATGCGGAAGGGCGAAATTCCTCCGGTGGAGTACGAGAACTTCGTGCGCAACGAAATCACCCAAACGATTCGCAGCCAGGAAGAGCTTCAGCTTGACGTTCTGGTACACGGTGAAGCCGAACGCAATGACATGGTGGAATATTTCGGGGAATTACTGGATGGGTTCGTGTTCACCGAGAACGGCTGGGTACAGAGTTATGGATCGCGCTGCGTGAAGCCGCCGATCATTTACGGCGATATCGTCCGCCCGCGGCCGATGACGGTGTGGTGGTGGAACTTCTCCCGCACGCAGACATCGCGGCCCGTGAAGGGAATGCTGACCGGTCCGGTCACAATCCTGCAGTGGTCGTTCGTACGCGACGATCAGCCGCGAAGAGATACCTGCAGGCAACTGGGGCTGGTGATTCGGGCGGAAAGCCTGGATCTGGAGGCCGCCGGCTGCCGGATCATCCAGATCGACGAGCCCGCGCTGCGGGAGGGTTTGCCGCTGCGCGCCGCTGACGCCGCGGAGTATTTGAAATGGGCAGTGGACTGTTTCCGGCTGGCAAGCGCTGCGGTGAAGGATTCGACGCAGATCCACACGCACATGTGCTACGCCGATTTCAATGACATTGTGGACGCGGTTCAGGCGATGGATGCCGATGTGATCTCGCTCGAGAGCGCGCGGTCGCGGATGGAGACTCTGGATGCATTCGTTCGGGATCGCTACTCGAACGATATCGGCCCCGGCGTTTACGATATCCACTCTCCTCGCGTGCCTTCGAAGGAAGAAATGGTGGAGTTGCTCGAAAAGGCTCTTCAGGTTGTGCCCGCGGAAAGGCTGTGGGTGAACCCGGATTGTGGGCTGAAGACGCGCCGCTGGGAAGAGGTGCTGCCTGCATTAAAGAACATGGTCGCGGCAGCGCAGGAGGTTCGGGCCAAACAGACGGCCGATTGATTCGTCTGGAAGTAATTGGCCCTGCACAACTTGTGGCACAATACCACAATTACTTGTTGACATGCGGTCGCAACACACCGTATATTGACATTGCTGTCGGTTCTCCGCCTTTCGGAGTGAAGAGGGAACCCGGTGAGATTCCGGGGCTGTCCCGCAGCGGTAAGCAGGAACGAAAGCCGTCATTGAGCACTGGCCGGACGTGAGTTCAGCCGGGAAGCGACGGCCGGTAGGGGGACGCCAATCCGCGCCTGTGAGCCCGAAGACCTGCCGTCAGCCGGCGATGACGCCGTATTGTCACGAGCCCCGAGGGAAGGGCGTGGCGCCGCTTTTCCGTGCGGCCCCCCCTTTCCTGCCGGGCAAAACAGAAGAAGGTGCAGAATGGCCAGCGCGGTGAAACTCCAGCCTGTTGAACTCATCCCCGGAATCCACGCAGAGACTCCCGCCACCAGCATGCGGGTGCGCAAGCGCAGTGGCGCGTATGAGCCCGTTTCGGTGGACAAGATCATTCGCGCGATCGAACGCAGCGCGGTCGGGCTGACGGCGGTGGATCCGATGCGCGTCGCGATCAAGACGATCGGCGGCGTTTACGATGGCTCGACCACCAAGGAGCTGGATTCGCTTTCGATTCAGACCGCGGCGTCGCTGATCGCCGAGGAGCCCGAGTATTCGCGGCTCGCGGCTCGTCTGCTGACGCGGTTCATCGAGAAGGAAGTTCAGAACCAGAATATTTTTTCGTTTTCGCAGTCGATTGAGGCGGGTTTCCAACTGAGGCTGATTTCGGAGACAACGGCTGAGTTTGTCCGTTCGAATGCGCGCAAGCTGAACAGTGCGATCGACGAACTGAATTCCGACCGTTTCGAATTTTTCGGTATCCGGACGGTGTATGACCGCTATCTGCTGAAGCATCCGTCGACGCGCGCCGTGATTGAGAGTCCGCAGTATTTCTTCCTTCGCGTGGCGTGCGGTCTGGCGCAGAACGTTTCGGAAGCGATTGCTTTTTATCAGCTCATTTCCGCGCTCGAATATCTGCCGAGTTCGCCCACGCTGTTCAATTCCGGCACGATGCACTCGCAGATGTCCTCGTGTTTCCTGCTGGATTCGCCGGACGATCATCTGGAATCGATTTACGACCGGTACAAGGATGTCGCGATGCTGTCGAAGTTTTCGGGCGGTATCGGCCTCGCGTATCACCGGATTCGTTCGCGCGGGTCGCTCATTCAGGCGACGAACGGCAAATCGAACGGCATTACGCCGTGGCTCAAGACGCTCGATTCGTCGGTTTCCGCGGTGAATCAGGGCGGCAAGCGCAAGGGCGCGTGCTGCGTTTACCTCGAACCCTGGCACGCTGATGTGGAAGAGTTCCTGGAAATGCGCGACAACACGGGCGATGAAGCGCGGCGCACCTACAACCTGAACCTCGCGCACTGGATTCCCGATTTGTTCATGAAGCGGGTGGAAGGCGACGGGATGTGGTCGCTGTTCGACCCTTCTAAAGTGCCGCAGCTTCCCGATCTGTATGGCGATGAATTCGAGCGCGCCTATGCGGAAGCTGAAGCTGCCGGGCTTTACGAACGTCAGGTGAAGGCGCGGGATCTCTATTCGCGCATGATGCGGACGCTGGCGGAGACCGGCAACGGATGGATGACGTTCAAGGATGCCTGCAACCGCAAGTCGAACCAGACCGGGCTGCCGCAGAATGTGGTCCATCTTTCGAATCTCTGCACGGAGATTACGGAAGTCACTTCGCTGAATGAAACGGCCGTCTGCAATCTTGGTTCGATCAATCTGGCGCGCCACATGAAAGATGGCGCGTTTGATTTTGAGAAGCTTGCGGCGACCGTGCGCCGGGCGGTGCCGTTTCTTGATCGCGTGATCGATATCAACTATTACCCGATTGCCGGGACGAAGGTTTCCAATAATCGGTGGCGTCCGGTCGGTCTGGGGCTGATGGGTTTACAGGATGTGTTCTTCCAGATGAAGATCGCGTTTGATTCGGAAGAAGCGCGGAAGATTTCGAGCCGCATCCAGGAAGAGATCTACTACCACGCTCTTACCGCATCGTGCGATCTGGCGGAGAAGGCCGGTCCGCACGAATCGTTCGGGGAAACGCGTGCGGCCAAGGGCGATCTTCAATTCGATGCGTGGGGCATCACGCCTTCCTCCACGCTTCGCTGGGATGCTTTGCGCGAACGCGTTCGAACGGTGGGACTGCGCAATTCGCTGCTGATCGCGATCGCGCCTACGGCGACCATTGCTTCCATAGCCGGCTGCTACGAGTGCATCGAGCCTCAGATTTCAAATCTATTCAAGCGCGAAACGCTTTCGGGCGATTTCATTCAGGTCAATCGCTATCTGGCGGCGGACCTGAGAGAGCTCAATCTCTGGAACGAAGATACACGTAACCGACTCAAGCTTTCGGAAGGCTCTGTGCAGGGCATGCATGAGATTCCGGCTGCGCTGCGCGAGGTCTATCGCACGGTGTGGGAAGTGCCGATGCGATCGCTCATCGATATGGGAGCGGAGCGCGGCGCGTACATTGACCAGAGCCAGTCGCTCAACCTCTTTATGGAGAGTCCGAATATCGGGCGGCTTTCTTCGATGTACATGTATGCCTGGAAGAAGGGCCTGAAGACGACTTACTATCTCCGGTCGCGCCCGGCATCGAAGATTTCCAAGGCCACGGTGCCGGTGACCAAAGAGAGCGCCAGCCAGGCGGTGGCGTGCTCGCTCGAAAATCCGGGATCCTGCGAGGCGTGCCAGTAACACTATGATTCTCGACCCCGGCTTCAATCTCACGCTTCGGCCGATGCAGTATCCCGTCTTCTTCGAAATGTTCAAGACGGCGATCAAAAACACGTGGACGGTGGAAGAGGTGGACTTCTCGACCGACGTCACCGATCTGCGGTCGAAGATGAAACCCGCCGAGCAGCATTTGATCAAACGGCTGGTGGCGTTCTTTGCCACGGGCGACAGCATTGTGGGCAACAACCTGGTGCTGAACCTTTACAAGCACGTGAATTCACCGGAAGCCCGTATGTATCTTTCGCGGCAGCTTTACGAAGAAGCGTTGCACGTGCAGTTCTATCTGACGCTGCTCGATACTTACGTGACCGATCCGAATGAGCGCGCCGAAGCGTTCGCGGCGGTGGAAAACATTCCGTCAATCCGCAAAAAAGCCGAATTCTGCTTCAAGTGGATCGATTCCATCAACGACCTTCAGGAAATCCGTACGGACGAGCAGATAAAAGCGTTCCTGCTGAACCTGGTGTGCTTCGCGGCGTGTATTGAAGGCCTGTTCTTCTTCGCCGCGTTCGCGTACGTCTATTACATGCGCTCACGCGGGCTGCTGCAGGGCCTGGCCGCCGGCACGAGCTGGGTCTTCCGCGATGAAAGCGCGCACATCGATTTCGCCCTTGAGGTGATCTCGACCGTGCGTTCGGAACGCCCGGACCTCTTCGATGAAGGCTTCAACCAGAGCGTGACCCAAATGCTGCGCGAAGCGGTGGACTGCGAGCTGACGTTCGCGGAAGACACGCTGAGCCTCGGGGTCAGCGGACTTTCCATCAACGGCATGCGCGAATACCTGCAATACATCGCGGATCGCCGGCTCGAAGCTCTGCACATTGCGCCGATTTTCGGCTCACGCAATCCGTTCGACTTCATGGAACTGCAGGACGTACAGGAACTCACGAATTTCTTCGAGCGCCGCGTTTCCGCGTATCAGGTGGGCGTGACGGGCGAAGTCGTATTCGCCGACGATTTCTGATTTCGCCCCTGCACGTCTCACTGCTTTACTCCGTCACCATGTTAGGCTGAAATTGCTTCAGCAGCACGCTCGCGTTGTATCTGGGAAGCCGGTGGAAATCCGGCACGGCCCCGCCACTGTAAGCGCCGAGGATCGTTCAAAGGCCACTGTCCTTCAACGGATGGGAAGGCGAACGGAATCCGATGACGCGCAAGTCAGGAGACCGGCCTGCGTGATCCGCGGACAATTTTTCGTCGCGCGGTTACAAATGTTGCGGCGGAAAGGACGGCAGCTCAGGGCTGCCCGAAAATGAAAATATCCAGGATAATTGTGTGCGCGCTCGCGTTGGCGGCGTGCACTTTTGAGGCATCGGCCGCGGAAGTGAAGGGGATGGTGGTGGACCCTTCCGGAAAAGGGATCGCGGGCGCGCAGGTTGCCGTGGTGAGCGCGCTTGGCGTGATCACGCGCCAGGATACGAATGACCTTGGCGAGTTCGATCTGTATATCTCGCCGCTCTATGAAAACCTGACGGTGCGTGCGGCGGCGCCGGGTTTTCAGACCACAACCGTTACCGCCGGAACCGCGCTGATCCGCATGCCGCTCGCGGCGGTGAGCGAATCGGTGGAAGTGACGGGATCCGCGATTGACGCGACCGCAAGCCAGCAGGGAACAGCCGTCAGCGTGGTCACCAGCGGAGAGTTGCGCGAGCGCAACGAATCGCAGGCGGTGGATCTGCTGCGCACGCTGCCCGGCATGGTCTTCGCGCAGAACGGCCCGCGCGGATCGGTGACGGATCTTTTCCTGCGCGGCAGCAATACCAATAACACCGCGGTGCTGCTGAATGGCGTGCCGCTGAACAGCTTCTACCAGGGAGGGCTGTTCGATTTTGCGCATCTGCCTTCGGATGCGCTTGAAGAAATTCAGGTGGCGCGCGGACCGCAATCGGCTGTCTACGGTTCGTATGCGATGGGCGGCGCGGTAAGCCTTGAAACGCGGAATCCGGAGAACGGCCCGGCGCTCGATGTGCTCGCGGAAGGCGGCACGCATGACGAAAACCGCGTGGCGGTCAGTGGCGAGACAATGATTTCGCGCGGCTGGGGGATTTCGGCGTCGCTCTCGAATCTGCTTGCCAACGGGCCCGTGCCGAACAGCGACTATCGCGACCAGAACGCTCTGCTTGCGATCGAGCATCGCTGGCGGACACAGAAGCTCTCACTTTTTGGGGATTTCACTTCGAACGAGACTGGCCAGCCGGGGCCGTTCGGGTCCGATCCGGTGGGCCTGTACTCCGGAATCGATCTGATTTCGCGCGAGAAGAACAACACGTCGACATACGGCGCGCACTACAGCAACGAGCTGGGGAATGCGCTGCGAATCGATCTTTCGACGGGGTTCTTCTGGAACAACAGCCTGTATCTGAGCCCGTTCGGCCCCAGCTTCAACAAGGATCTGACTGGCACGGGAGAAGCGCGGGGGACGTGGAAGATCGACAAATACTGGACCACGGCAATTGGCTATGTCTACGAGCGCGAGCAGATGCGCAACTCGTTCGTGAACTCGACGGACGGATCCCTGTTTCTGCTGCGGCGTGAAGATAACGCAACTTATCTGGAAAATCGCATTACATTCGGACGATTGTTCATCAATGCCGGCTACCGAACGGAAAGCTTCCGGACCCCGCTGGTTCCGGGCGACGCGCTCGCATTCACGCCGCGTCCGGACTTCCCTGCCCGCGATGAGGTGAAAGTGAATCCGAAGATCGCGGGAGCGCTGATGGTATCGGCCAACACGCGGCTGCATGCTTCCTACAGCACCGGCATTCGTCCCCCGGGCGGAGCGGACATCGCGTTCACGGACAATCCGGCGCTGCGTTCGGAACAGACGCGGAGCTATGACGTGGGTGTGAACCACCTGTTTCTGGGCGGCAAGCTTTCAGTGGATGCGACGTGGTTCCACAATCACTATCGCGATCTGATTGTGTCGCTCGGTGGATCGCTCGCCTCGCTGGGGCAGTACTCTGCCGGAAATCTGGCGAACGCTCGGACGGAAGGGATTGAGACGGTCACGCAACTGCGGCCGGCCCGGTGGCTTTCGATCGATGCGAGCTACACGTGGCTTCAGACTGAAGCGCTCGCGCTCGACGGCAGCAGCGGACTCGTGCAGGCTGATTACTACCTCGGGCAGCCGCTGTTCCGGCGTCCGAGAAACTCCGGAACGCTGGTGGCAAGTGTGCGAAAAGGTCGCGTGAGCGTGAATCTGGCGGGCTACTGGCGCAGCCATACGCTCGATGTGGAACCGAACTTCGGAGCGTCCGCGGGCCGTTTCTGGAATCCCGGCTATCAGAATCTGGACGTGAACGTGAACGTGCGAGTCGCACACAACGTGACTGCGTACGCGAACCTTGGCAACGCATTCAATCAGCGCTACGAAGAAGCCTATGGCTTTCCCGCTCCTCTGCTGAATGTGGTGGCCGGGCTGAAATGGAGTCTCGCGCGGGCGAGATAACACCATGAGTGAGAAAGCCTTCGATCCGCCGCGGCTTGCCATCAATCGGGTTTATACGCGCCGCGGTGATGCGGGGGAAACGAGCCTGGTGGGCGGGCAGCGGCGATCGAAGGACGATCTTCGCATCGAAGCCTACGGGACCGTCGACGAGTTGAACAGCTTTGTGGGGATGGCGCGCGAATCGGCAATCGAACAGACGCCCCGCGCGCCGGGCCTGGCGGCGCTGACGGAAATTCTGCGGCGGGTGCAGCATGAGCTGTTCAATCTCGGCTCAGTGCTGGCGACGCTGACGGAGGATCTGCATCCGAAACAGCCGCGGGTGACCGAAGTCGAAACGGCGCAACTGGAACGTGAGATGGACCGCATGAATGAGGGGCTGCCGCCACTTCGGTCCTTCGTATTGCCGGGCGGGTCGCGGCTGAACGCGGAGCTTCATGTCTGCCGTACCGTCTGCCGTCGCGCGGAACGGATCTGCGTGACGCTGGCGGCGGGCGAACCGGTAGATTCCGAAATCGTGAAATACCTGAACCGCCTAAGCGACGCGCTGTTCGTCTGGAGCCGGTGGGCCAGCCGCGAACTGGGGGTTCCGGAGAACCTGTGGGACCCGAATGCGGCGGCCTCCGGCCAGCGTCCGGCGGGCTGAGGTTGGGTTACCATAAGAGACACATGGGCACACAGAATCAGTCCCGCACCTATGCGGTTGGCCTCACTTTGCTGAGCGCGCTGGGGCGGCTTGTTCCGCACGTACCGAATTTCACGCCGGTCGGTTCTTCCTGTCTGTTCGCGGGTTCGCGTATCAGCGGTTATCTGGCGTATCTGCTGCCGCTGGCGGTGATGATCGCGACCGATCCGTTCGTGGGTGGCTACACTTTCGGCTCTCCGCTGATCTATGCCAGCTTCATGCTGAGTGTCTGGATCGGGCGGCAGTTGCTGAAGAAGGAAGTCAGCGTGGCTCGCGTGGGCGGCGCGGCTCTGCTGTGCAGCACGCAGTTTTTCCTCATCAGCAATTTTGGGGTGTGGCTGGCGGCGAGCAGAAGCCTGCATCCTTACTACGCGCCCAATGTGGCCGGGCTGATTGAATGCTACGTGTCGGCGATTCCCTATTGGGGCTACACGGTGGCGGGCGATCTTTTCTATTCCGCCGCGATTTTCGGACTCTACGCATTCCTGACGCGCCGTGTCTCTCAGACGGCCGAACACGCTGCTGCCTGACGCATGGCGAATGTGATCCTCAGAGGCCTGGCGATTGCCGCAGGCACGGGGCTGGCGATGGGGTTGACGTCTGGCCGCACCCGGACGATTTCCGGTCCGCGCGCCGTGCGCTTTCGTCCCGCGATCGCATTGCCGCCGCCTCCACAGGAACCGTTAGCTTTGACATCTCGCGACGAAGTTCTCGATATTGAGCCGCTGCTCGAACGCGTGGAACGGCTCGAGGATGCGGTGGATGGGATGAAGCGAGCGCCCACTGATTTCGCCGCTTCGCTGGCGAAGCTGGAACGGCGCATGGACGAGCAGACGCGCGATCTGGCATTGCTGCGGCAACAGGTGGAACAAGCGGAGTTGCGCACCGTGGAATCCGTCGCCGCAGTGCAGCGCGATGTGGAACAGACGCGGGTGGAGATTCCGGAGATTGTGGAACGCACGGTCGCGGCGCGCACGGAAGATCTGCGGAGCCGTTTTGCCGCCGAGATCGAGCAATCTCGCGAGCGGATGCTGCAGGTTTTCGAGCGGGCTATTGATGACCGAATTTCTTCGCGAATCGGCGCGATTGAGCATACGCTGGCCGAACAGGCGGGGTCGATTGAGGCTCTCCATACACGCGCGGCGGAGACGGACCACAATCTGCAGCGGTTGGTTTCGGCGATTGAAAAATTGTGCGAGCGGACTCAGCTGATTCCGTCCCCTGCGGCGGAACCGGCGCCGCCACCTGCCCCCTACGCTGCGCGCGCTTTTGAATCGCAATTGCAGGATGCGATGCGGCGTGACTCTCTCCCGAAGCCCGAGTTACCGGTGGAAGTGCCCACGCCGGCCTTCATTGCGAGCCAGGAGCGGCCGAAGAAGTCGCGGTTCCTGTTCCGCAATCTGATTGTGGCGGGTTTCGCGGTGCTGGCTTCGCGGTTTCTGCGCTGACGCTCAGGCGTCGGCGTCGACGCCCATACCCGCACTCATGTTGACGCGGCGTCCGCCCATGTCTTCGACGGACTGCACGGGATTGTAGTAAAGGATGCGGCCGCAACTTTCACAGGTCATGATTTTGTCGTTCTTTTTCAGGTCCTGCAGGAATTGCGGGCGAAGGGCGATGTTGCAGCGTCCGCAGCGGCTTGACGTGACTTCGCTGATTGCGATGCCCGCGCGGCCTTTCCGGATACGCTCGTAGTTCGATGCGACCGAGGGCGTCATGGCGGCGATGATGCCGGCGCGCTCGGCCTTCAGGGCTTCGATCTGTTGCTGGTCAGCCGCAGTGCGCTCTCGCGCCTGCGACTTCTCCTCTTCCACGATCTTCTTCTCGTCCGCCAGAGACGCTTCGGCCGCTTTGACGTTGCGTTCCAGCGGCTCGGCCTGGCTCATCAACTCGAGGATGCGGTCTTCCGCTTTGCGGGTCTCCTGCCCGGCGAAGTCGATTTCCTGCTGGAAGGCGCGATATTGTTCATTCGTCTTCGCCTCCATCATCTGGGACTTCAGTTTGGAGATTTTCTGATCGTGCGTCTGGATGTCGCCTTCGAGGCGTTTGCGGTCTCTTTGATTGCCGGCCAGCGCGGCCTTATCGTGATCGAGCTGACGGGTGTGGGATTCGAGCTTCTTCTCAATCTCGGCAATGTGTTTCGGAAGGGCGGCGATTTCCTTCATCAGCGCCCCTGCCTTGTCATCGAGAATTTGAAGACGAATCGCGTGCTGAATATCGGGGAGCATCGGCAATCAGTTTAACAAACCGGTAAAAATCCACTGACAATCAGCGGGTTTTCCCCAGGCGGCGAAGCAGCGATTCGCGCGCTTCCTGGATCTCCGGGATGCCGAGCGCGGAGGCGACGGCGTAGAACACGAGAGCGCCGGCGGGCACACCGAGGGCGACATCCGCGATGCGCGCGAATTTAGTGGAAGCGAGAATGGCGTGCGTGCCCAGTGTAACTCCACGCACGGCAAGCGCCATGAGGGCCGTGGCGAGGAGAATACGAAGGACGCTCGATACGATGGCGCGGCCGTCGATACCGCCCGTGCGCCGGCGGATCAGCGTGGCCAGCATCATGGCGTTGCATGTGGAGACCAGTGAGAGCGACAGGGCAAGTCCCGCGAAGCCGAGGCCGGAATGCTGCGCGAGCACGGTGGCGGCTACGGCGTTGACGACCACGGAACCGAGACTGACGAACATCGGCGTGCGGGCGTCGCCAAGAGCGTAAAAAGCGGGCGCGAGAAGCTTGACAGCGGCGTATCCCGCAAGGCCGGGCGCGTAACACCAAAGCGCGATGCTGGTCTGATGCGTGTCGAACGCCGCGAACCGGCCGTGCTGATAGACGATGCCGATCATGCTCTCGCCGAGAAGCAGAAGGCCGACCGCGGAGGGAATCGTCAGGAGAAGACCGGTGGAGATGGAGCGCGAGAGGATGGCGCGGAATGCCGGCATGTCGTGCTCGGCGGCGCATTTCGAAATGCGCGGTAGCGTGGCGGATGCGATCGAGACGCCGAACAGGCCCATCGGCAATTGCTGGAAGCGCATCGCGTAGGAGAGCCAACTCACCGGACCATTCAGTATCTGGCCGGCGGCGTCGCGCAATCCGGCGGCGATATTGGTATTGACCATCAGATTGATCTGCAGCGCGGCGCCGCCCAGGATGGCCGGGCCCATGAGCCGCATAATCTGGCGGACGCCTTCGTGATGCAGGTTCCACTGCGGCCGCCAGGCAAAGCCTACGCGCCAGACGCTGGGCAACTGAAACAGAAGCTGCGCGGCGCCACCGAAGAGGATCCCGTAAGCCATGCCCTGCACGGCCGAGACGCCGAGGCGTGGACCGAGCCAGTATCCAAGGATCAGGCCCGAGACTACCGAGCCGATATTGAACATGCTGGAAGAAATGGACGGGATGCCGAATCTTCCGCAGGCGAACAGGATGCCCTGCGCCTGCGCGGCCATAGCGACCAGGAGCAGGAACGGGAACATGGTGCGGACCATCTGCGTGGCCAGCTCGAATTTGCCCGGCACCGCGTGGAAGCCGGGCGCCAGCATTTCGACGAACGTTCCGGCGAACAACATGCCCAGCGCACAGATGGCTCCCACGATCACGATGAGGAGCGTGCCGGTGATATTCGAAAGCTCCTGCGCTTCTTCGCGGCTTCTGGTCGTCAAATAGCGCGTGAAAGTGGGGACAAACGCGGAGGAGAGCGCGCCTTCCGCAAAAAGATCGCGCGCGAGGTTGGCAACGCGGTAGCCGACGCTGTAGGCGTCGTATGTCGCGCCTGCGCCGAAGAGCCAGCTCAGGACGCTTTCGCGAATGAGTCCGGTGATGCGGCTGACAGCGACGGCGGCGGAGACGATGCCGGCCGAGCGGAAGAATCCGTCGCGGGGGCGGCCGTGCTGAGTTGCCGTGGTCAGCTTTCTATCCGGCGAAGATCGATGTCTGCGCGAATTGCGCGAGCCTGTTCCAGCGTGGCGAACTGAATGCCTGGAAGTTGGGCGGACGCGGTGCCGGCGGCAACACCCCAGGCGAGCGCCTGCGGAAAATCGTCGCCATTTTCGATGGACCAGAGAACGGCGGCAGCCATGGCGTCACCCGCGCCGATGGGGGAGATCGCTTCGATGCGCGGCGGGATCGCCTCCCAGAGGAACGTGCCGGAAGCGCCCAAAGCGCCGCGAGCTCCGAGCGAAAGCACAACGGACTGGGCGCCCATCGACTGGATGCGACGGGCGGCGGTGATGGCGCTCGAGCGCGTGAGCAGCACGGTGGCCAGCAGATGCTCGGCTTCCTGCTGGTTCGGAGTTACGATGGTGGGCTCGGCTTCGATGCCACGGAAGAGAGCGTCGCCATCGGTATCGAGCAGGGTGCGGACATTTTTCTTGCGGGCGCGGGTGATGAGTTGAGCGTAGAAATCGGTGGGGACGCCGGGAGGGAGACTGCCGCAGAGCATGAGCCAGGAGGCGGAGCCGAGGTAGGCTTCGACGGTGGCTTCAACAGCGGTGACTTCCTCGCGGTCGAAGCGCGGGCCGGCTTCGTTGAGCTTGACGGTGAGACCGTTGCGGTCCGTGATGGTGAGGTTGAGGCGGATGTCGTTGCGGATGGGGACGGTGGCGACGGGGAAGCCGCAGTGGTCCATGAATTTTTCGAAGCGGGCCGCGGGTTCGCCACCGGCGGGAAGGACTGCGAGGGTCTTTCCGCCGAAGCTGTGGATGACGATGGAGGCGTTGATACCGCGGCCTCCGGCGGAGTCGTTGGAGGAGAGGATGTAGGCGCGGTCGTCGAACGCGAGGCGGTCGACGGCGATAGTGCGGTCGATCGCAGGGTTCATGGTGAGGGTGAGTATCAAATAGCTATGTTGGCATATGGAGGTGGTGGGGCGGGGCGGGCGAAGGACGCGCGGTGGAGGCAGTGTAAACTGGAGGTTTCGGGCTGTGGCGCAGCCTGGCTAGCGCGCTTGCTTGGGGTGCAAGAGGTCCCGGGTTCAAATCCCGGCAGCCCGACCACCAACCCTTCAATCAGATACGGGAGATCGCCACAGGCTCCCGGTTTATTCAGTCCCGCCAGGCCTCATGGCGGTTTTCCGACATCATGACTCGCCGAAAGCTCGGGAAGACTGATCTTGAAATCTCCGTCTTAGGATTTGGAGCTTCTCCTCTGGGAAATGTCTTCGGAGATGCCGATCCTGGAGAAGCAATACGGGCCGTCCACCTGGCCATCGATGAGGAGATCAACTTCTTCGATGTTTCCCCGTACTACGGACTCACCCTTGCGGAAACACGCCTCGGCGAGGCTCTGCAGGGCAGGCGCCAGAGCATCTGCCTGGCAACGAAATGTGGGCGCTACGGGGCCCAGGACTTTGATTTCTCAGCGCAGAGGATTCGACAGGGCCTCGAAGAGTCTTTGACCAGACTGCGGACTGATTATGTCGATCTGCTGTTTGCCCATGACGTTGAGTTCGGCAGTGCTGAGCAAATCATTGGAGAGACCATACCCGCGATGCGCAGACTGCAGGAGGAAGGAAAGGTTCGTTACGTCGGAATCTCAGGCTACCCGCCTCCCTTTTTGGCCCGTATCGCGCAAGCGATTCCGGTCGATGCCATTCTGAACTACTGCCACTACAACCTGCTGGTAAACGATATGGACCATCAACTCACACCGTTTACTAAAGAGCGAGGCATTGGCCTTATCAATGCGTCGCCTCTGCATATGGGAATTCTGACCGAACAAGGCGGTCCGGAATGGCACCCGGCGCCTCCCGCGGTTCGGAGCGCAGTGCGCAGGGTCGCGGAACTATGCCGATCTCGCGGCGCAAACCTCTCCGACATCGCCCTTCGCTTTTGCTTCGATTATCCAGACGCCGCAACGATCTTAGTGGGAATGTCTACGACTCAGGAGGTTTCGCGCAACCTGCGTGCGATGGACGGCCCTCCGCCTGAGACTCTGCGGGAGATCGAGGCAATTCTGGCGCCGGTTCACAATACCGTCTGGACCTCGGGCCGTCCGGAAAATAATCTGCCCGGCTAACGG
The DNA here is from genome assembly GCA_036500405.1 of Bryobacteraceae bacterium. Lineage (GTDB taxonomy): Bacteria > Acidobacteriota > Terriglobia > Bryobacterales > Bryobacteraceae > BOG-234. The sequence continues at coordinate 34,891 of DASYCD010000486.1, read as the reverse complement.
GCGAAATCATTTGAGCTAATTTCAGAATCGCAATTTGGCGATCAGTTCCATCTGCCGCGCTCCTACGCTGACACCCGTTATCTGGCCGAAGTGGCCCGGACCAATTGTCTTATCCGGGATAGCGAAGGAGGGATGGTTCAGCAGATTCGTCGCGCTGGCGCTGAAGTCGAACACGACGCGTTCTGTAATCCGGAAGTTCTTGTGGAGCGACATATTCACCGCATTCAGCCGCGGCCCTATTAACAGGTTTCTCCCGATATTGCCGAAGGTACCAGCCGCAGGCGACGCGAACGCGGCGGTATTAAACCACGAATAGATGCTTTGTCCTCCCGGTACCGACCCGGGATCACCCACCAGATTCGGATACCAGAGATTATTCGTTGATTGAGAAAAGCTGTTGTTAGTCAGCATGTTGGGCGTAAAGGGACTGCCTGATTGAGACACGAAGTCCCCAAAGACCTGCCAGCCCCCGACGATCGCGTCCGCAACCCGGTTGTTGTTGAGGAAGCGCCGCCCCTTGCCCAGAGGCAGATCCCAGGAGGCGTGCCCTTTGATCATGTGGCGCACATCGAAGTTCGAGGAGCCGTAATTGGCCATGGGTGCGTAGGCGCGCTGGTAAGGCGTGGCGCCTTGCTGCGATCCCCATCCGGACGAGTCCTGATTGGAAAGCATGTGCGACCAGGTATAGTTGATGTTGAACAGCAGCCCCTTACTGAAGCGGCGTGTCACTTCGGCCTGGAAAGCGTCGTAATTGGAAATACCCTCCGACGTATAACCATTGAGGCTTTGGAATTGAGGATAGGGCCGGAAAGCGGCATCGTTCGGGCCCAACTTGTTTTCCGGAACCTGGTTCACGTCCGTCACGAAGGCGAGATGCGATCCGTGGCTGCCGATGTATCCGACGTCAGCGACAAGATTCTGCGTCAACTGGCGCTGGATCGTCAGATTCCATGACTTCAGCAGCGGGACAGGTGATGTGTACTGATTAAAGCCCACCGCCTGTCCGTTGTACGCATCGGGCGCAGTGGAGGCTCTCCGGAAGAGTGAATTGATCGCCGCGCCCTTCGTGCCCTGGTAGTTGGTGTTGCCGTCCGCTGAAAGGAGCACTACCGGCTGCGCGTTATTGGTGGAATCGGTTTGATTACCGCTGGCGGTGAAGGCGTTGCCGAGACCTGCGCTGGCGTAAGTATCTACATTCCACGGATATGTATACATTCCGAAGCCGCCGCGGATCGTAGTTTTCGCTCCGAGCGTGTAAGCAAATCCAAATCTCGGCAGCCAGTTCTTCCACGCCGCCTGTTGCAGGGTATTTCTGCCGTTGGCATGCGTGATCGCATACCACATGGCGCCATTGGTGTTGGTGGCCGGGTTCACAACGTTCGGGTCGAATGAACGCTCGTTTCCGTTTACCTCCGACCAGCCTGTGTTACCTTCCCAACGCATACCGAGATTCAACGTCAGCTTCGGACTGATTTTGAAATCATCCTGAACAAAAATACCGGGATTCTTCAGTCTGCCGCCGTATTCCGGCGAGACAGATGCGGACCAGGACCTTGCGTAGCCGAGCAGGAAGTCCGCATACGCAACGCCCGACGAGGACGAAAGCGCTCCTGAATTACTGCCCGCCGTGTAGACCCCCGTGAAGCTGAGATTGGCGCTGTTGACGGCGCCCCAGGCCGTGGAATCGGCGCGGAAGAGTATGACCTCTCCCCCGAAGTGAAGGATATGTCTCCCCCGGATCAGCGTTACCTGATCGGAAAGATCGATATTGTTCTCCTTGTAGTTGGCGAAGCTTGGAGAACCAGGCCCAAGGCCATAGATGTTGTTAATGCTGATCGCAGGGAAAACGTCAGCCCTCGAAAAGGCCAGCCCCAGCTTGCCTGGATAGCCCCCACCTAACGTGTCAGGCGTGATCAGGTCGTACTCTCCCATGAAGCCGATACGGGCTTCGTTGATCAGGTTCGGGTTGATCGTCCAGTAATCCGACAATTGATTCGTCGTGTTGAAGATGTCACTATTGGTGCAATTCAACGGGCAAACAGGCCCGACACCGATCGTGGGGCCGTCGTTCCACGACGCAGATCCCGTGATGCGGTTGTTGCGCGTTATGTCCGCATCAAAACGGCCGAAATACTTGAATTTTGGCGCGCTCGACGGGAACTGGTAGGAGTAGTTCTGCGTGGTAATGCCATTCGCTACCGTGCCCGGCCGGTTAGCCGCCGGATAATACGCCTGAATATTCTTCGCTACCGCGTCCAGCATGGATGGCGGAACGACGTTATTCGCGAATGGTTGACGAGTCACGATGCCGGTGGCTGGGTCGACGGTTTGCGATGCAGGGTCGTAGATGGCGGGGAGGCCCGTAAAATCGCCTGCACGCATTGCGGTGGTAGGAACCGAAATAAAGCTGACAGCCGGGGTGCTGTGACTAATGATTCTTTCCTGACCATAAAAAAAGAAAATCTTGTTCCTGACCACGGGCCCACCGATATTCCCGCCCACGTCGTTATAGTGAATGGGGCTCTTCAGGCCGGCCACCCCATTGAACCCAAAGGGCGCGGCGTTGAAGGCTGTGTTCTTGAGGTAGTCGTACGCTATGCCATGGAACCGGTTGCTTCCGCCTTTACTGATCTGGTTGTAGAGCACGCCGCCTGTGCCGTATTGCGCGGAGAAAAGCGAATCGCTCATCTTGACTTCGGCGATCGTGTCGAAGATCGGCGTGTTGATGACGTTGTTACTCATCGGCGAACTCGTCGAAGCGCCGTCCATCAGAGCATTTGAAAAGGGCATGGATCCGTTTACAGATACGCCGCCCATCCCTGGGCTGTTATTGTTGCCCCCGTTGCCGCGCGTGCCCGGCAAAAAAGTAAGAAACGACTGCCAGTCGGGTGTGCCCCCCGTTTGCGGTAATGAATCCAGGGTTTCCTGCGGAATCGTCTGGGTGATTTCCGCTGTGCTGGTTTCGAGGAGCGGCGCCGCCGCATCCACAACAATCGTCTGGGCCGACTGACCGATCGTGAGTTGGATGTTCAGTCCGGTAACGCCCGAAGAGAGCGTCATGGGTCCCCGCTGAACGGTCGCGAAGCCCTCCTTCTTAAACGTGAATCTATATTGATCAGCCGGAACCATCGGCCCCGTGTCGTAGACGCCTGATGAGTTAGTAGTGATGGTGTGTTCTGTGTTCTTGTCCAGATCCTGGATTGAAACACTGACACCCGGGACCACGCCGCCGCTGGGATCCGTTACGCTTCCCGTCACGTCAGCCGAGTTAGTCGCCTGCCCCCACGCAACGCCCACCCACAAGCAACTGCCGATGGTGATCCGACACGCCAATGGTAGTTTCATTTTCCCCTCGGGAGTATAGTAAGCGGCGTTTCCGTGTAATGCAATAGAAATTTCGTATTGCGCAACGGAAAAAGAGGGGTATACTGCAAAAGACGAAACGTGTCCGTGAAAACGATCACAGTGCTCAGTTGGCTACCAGTGGAAAGAATGCGAGACGGAATCGATTGTCACTGCCGTACTGACCCGGGCGCCATCTGGCAGGGTCGCTGACCCGAGCCCTCCGTGACGCAGTAGAAACGGTCGGCTTCAAGGTCCGACAGGATTTCCCTGGCGCCCGATGGCCACTGAATTTCAACGTGATCCGCCTGCCGGTGCTCTCCCAGCCCGAAATGAAGCCTTAGATCGTTTTGGGATAGATAACTTCCCGAACTTCTGACTTCGTCCAACTGCTTCAGCTCGCCCGAGATCACTCGAATACGTGCGTTCAAAGCCATTTTGTTGCTCTTTGTGCCCGTAAGCTGAAAACCGATCCAATGATTGCGGTTGGAGCGCTCAGGCCGGAGGATAGCGGGCTCCCCTTCCAGGTCTTCGATCACGACCTCCTGCAGGCCATCATTGAAAAGATCGCCGACTGCCAGTCCCCGTCCAATACGAGGGACAGTCAAGGCTGCTCCCGCTCCGGAGCTCGCGTCCATAAATGTCCCATCGCGCTTATTGACAAAAAGCTGCGTCGGTTGCCGATAGGCAAGCCCGATCTTCGCTTCGTCCACCTGTGGATAGATGTGTCCGTTGGTAACGATCAGGTCCGGCCATCCGTTGTTTTGGAAATCGCAGAACGCGTCCCCCCATCCGACGTAGCTCGTTGTGGCGCGCGCAAGGCCGGAAGCGCCTGAAACGTCGGTGAAGGTCAAAGCACCATCGTTTCGGAACAACTGCAGGTACTGTTCGCTGAAGTGACTGACCGCGATCGACAAACGGCCGGTGTGAAGATAATCCGCAAGAGCAATCCCCATATTGGCGAGGGACTTTCCGTTTTCATCGAAAGCGATCCCTGACACGTAACTCACATCGGTGAATCGCCCTCCCCCTTCGTTGCGATAAAGGAAATTCTGGGCGCCGTCATTGGCCACAAACAGATCGGGCTTGCCATCGTCGTTGAAATCGGACCAGGCGGCGGTAAGGCCCAGCAGGCCCTCCTTATCGTCCACTCCGGCCTGTCTGGAGACGTCAGTAAAGGTTCCGTCGCCGTTATTGTGATAGAGATTATCCGGTGATCCTTTGAGCCCCGCAGGTCCGCATTGCACTCTGATGCCGTGGTACCGGCAATTTACGGTAGATCCAAATGCGGGAAGATCGCGAAGATCGTAAGCCGCGTAGTGGGAGATAAACAGGTCCTGATACCCGTCGCCGTCATAATCACCAAATGCGGCGCCCATGGCCCATAACCGGTCCGCTCCAAGCCCCACTTCTCTTGCGACATCCGTGAATGTTCCATCTCCGTTATTCCGATAGAGGACGACGCCACCGAAGCAAGTGACCAGCAAGTCCGCTCTCCCGTCGTTGTTGTAATCGCCCACGGTTGCGCCATTGGCCCAGCAAGGATGACCGACTCCCGCCTTCCCGGTTACATCTGTGAACTTTCCATTCCGATCGTTGTGAAACAGGAGGCTGTGAGCTTTCGAGGAAGCAACGCCCGTCTCCACGTCGGGTGAGTCAGTGAAGTAAATATCAGGCCAACCGTCCTGATCGTAGTCAATGAGTGCGACGCCGCCTCCCATGGAGTCGACAATGTACCGCTTATCCGGTGAGGTGAGATGTCTGAAATGAATGCCAGTCGTCGCAACGATGTCAACCAGCCGCGGCGCTGCCTGCTGCGGCGTTGTGGCCTTCGAATTCTGACCATACAGGCAGACCGTAACGAAGCCGATTAGAACGATGGCCAACAACCCCGAGAGCTTAAGGGGGGCAGAAATGGCGACACTCTGGCCGTCGGTGTTCACTGTGGCCCGGCGGGAGCGGCCAGCTCCCTGAACGTCTTCCCCAGTTTGTCCTTTAAAGCCTGATACCGGCGAAAGGAATCCATTTCGCGTTCCGCCTCCTCGGCCCGCCCGGCCCGCCGGTAAAGTGTGCTCAGCCGGTAATGCGCCGCGCTGTTGGTGGGGTCGTGCTTCACCGCGCTCTCCAGAAACGGGATGGCTTCATCGGAGCGATTCAGTGACGAGAGCAGGCCGGCAAGACCCGTTTCCGCGTCCGAATCGACTGGCCGCAGAGAGATCGCCCTGCGATAGTCTTCCTCCGCTGCTTTGGTGTCACCCTTCGCCGCCAGAACGACTGCGAGTTGCCGCCATGAGGGTTCGTCGAATTCACTTACGCGAAGCGCGGCGCGGTACTCGCCTTCCGCCTGGGCATTCAGCGCCGGGTCTGGCGCCGTCCTGAGTTGCTCCGCCAGTTGAAAATGAGCTCCCGCCATCATCGGGTTCAGTCGAATTGCATCACGATAATTGGCGATCGCATTGGTGTGATCACCCTGGCGCGCCGATTCGCCGGCAATGACCATATGCATCTCCGCGGAGTCGGGAGCCGCCAGCATGAGACTCAGCAGCGTCTGATCCATCATTTGCCGCGCAAGCTGATGAGAGACGAAGAGGAGCTGTGGATTCTGCGGATCAAACGCCTCAAGAACCGCCGCGACGGACTGCGCTTCGCTCAAGTGGCTTGCGGCCTGGTAGATCTCAATCAGTTCCAGCCCCGCCTGAAGGCGGATCTTCCGATCGGCCAGACCTGCGAATGAGGCAGCGAGATCTTTCTGTGCTTTGGCGGCGTCTCCGGTCCGTTTCTCGGCAATGCCCAGCAGGGCCTGGATCTTCGCTAAATCGGGCTGCAAACTCAAGGCGGCCCTGAAACATGGGATCGCCTCCGCGTAGCGGTTGCCGAAAAAAAGCAACACTCCCAGATTGGCCTGCGCATTTGAATTCGTTTGGTCGATTGAGACAAGCTCGCGCAAAAGCGGAATGGCGAGTTCCGGCTTCTGTTCCTGCAGGTGCTGCTGGATCCGGCGTTCCAGGTCCGGAATTTTTCCCGCTGTACCCGGCGATACCTGAGAGATCAGCGATACGGATCCAAGCACCCAGATGAAAGCCAGGATGAGCCTCTGCATGAAAAGTCTCAGGTTCATCATACGTCCGGGGGGCTCCCGGCGGGTATAGCCCGATCTTCATTTGACTGTGACCGCCTGACGGTCAGGCGTTAATGGGAAGAACGGGACCATGTGGTTTATGGTAGATTTCGCTTCATGAAACTTCTTTCCTTGTTCAGCTCTTGTCGGCGTCAGCCGGGCTGCTGGCGCAAGCGAAGTCGCCGGGCAGAGCGACCTGATGTGTGCAGGCGCTAAACAGAAGCTGGATAAAAGAATGAGGACGAATATGAAAATGGATCGCAGGGCATTCACAAAAGGACTGGCAGCCGCGCTGGCGCTGCCCTCCTGGGCCATCAAGTCATCGGCCGCAAAGCTGGCGGTCAATCGCGTGACCAAAATCCGCTGTTACTATCCGCTGAACTACCAGTCGAACGGTCCGCAGGCTTTTCCGCAGAGCAACATGGTCGTGCTTGTCGATACTGAGGGCGGGATCACCGGCGTAGGGCAGGGCGGATCGCCGGACACCGTGCGTAATGTGGCGCGCAGCGTGATCGGCAAGAACGCGTTCGATACGGAATTCATCTGGCAACACGCGTTCATGGATGCGTTCTACTCACCAGGCAAGGAACGATTGCATGCCCTTGGCGCAATCGATCTTGCTCTCTGGGACATTAAGGGCAAGGCGCTTCAGGCCCCTCTCTATGATCTGTTCGGCGGCAAGGCTCGTCAGCACATCGAGATTTACGCAACGAACGGCGTGCCGCCGGGCGCTGTTCCACAAGCCGATTTGCAGCGGATGAGCCTGAAGGATCGCGCCGCCGCGACCATAGCCGCGGGGTACCGGGTTTTCAGAGTGGACAGCGCGATTTCTCCCACGCCGGCCGGCGGTCCTCCCGCCGGGGGCAGAGGCCGCGGCGGACGCGGGGTTACTTCTCCTGACGCCCCGGTCGGTGTGGAAGGGAGTCGCGGCACTTTCAACTCGCGCTCGCGGATCCGGCAGATCGGCGAAGCGGCGGCACAGATTCGCGAAGGCGTCGGACCGGACGGCGACTGGATGATCGACTTTCATCAGAGCTTCGATTTTGCCGAATCAGTCGAGCTGTGCAATCTGATCGCTCCGTCGCGGCCGTTTTGCGCGGAAGATCCTCTGCGAGAGGAACAGTTTCGCACGCAGCTTCCCAAGCTGCGCCTCATGACGACGATACCTCTGGCGGCGGGAGAGGAGTGGGGGACGCGCGCTGATTTCAGCCCACTCGTTGAACAGCGCGATATCGACTTTGCGCGAGCCTCGCTGCCGAACGTCGGCGGGATTACGGAGATGCTCAAAATCATGTCGCTCTGTGATCTGCATAAGGTCGGGATTATGCCGCACTTCACTGGCCCCATCGCGACAGTCGGCCACATGCATACAATGACGGCCTTCCCGGGTCAGGTGCTGATGGAATACAACCAGGGCGAACGGCCTGTGCCGTATCTGCCCGAATTCCTGGAGTGCCGAAACGGCAAGGTGTGGCCGAACGACAGACCCGGGCTCGGCGTCTCGGTCGATGAGAAGCAACTCACGCTTGTCGAAACAGTCACCGAAGGAGGCCCGGGCCCGACATATCTGCGTCCGGACGGATCGCCCACTCACTGGTAACAGGGCTCGCCGGCCGCATCGATGCCTGCTTCCGGCCATCAACCACATCGTGAGACACATCCGCGTTATATGCTTGATCGCTCAGCGGATCGAAATTATGGAGCGGGCGAAACGAGGAGTTTACGCTTAGCGGGCTATTTGCGCCGCCTGAACGTCAATGGTCCGACCACATTGCTGATGTGATAATCTTCTATCCCATGAAGCGATGGATTGCGATTGTCGGCTTTCTCGCGCTGGCCGCGCCTGTTGTGGCGCAGCGCGGACCCACACCTGTTTACGAAGACACGAATAACGTTCCGGCGTCACCGGAGATCCATTCCGACCGCAGCGTGACGTTTCGTCTGTTTGCGCCGAAAGCGTCTGAGGTGCTGCTGATGGGCTCGCCAGGGATTCTTGAAGTTATCAAGAAGCCGCTGCCGCTCGAGAAAGACAGCAAGGGCGTCTGGAGCCTGACAGTCGGGCCGCTGCCTTCAGGATTTTATACTTACGGATTCGCGATCGACGGCGGTCTGCGGATGCCCGATCCTTCGAATTCGCGTCTCGAACTGCGGCGGTGGGGACCGACGAGTTCGTTCATCGTCCCGGGCGACACGAAGGCGGTGTTTGAAGACCGGCCCGTGCCGCATGGCAGCGTACACATCGAGTTCTACGATTCGAAGAATCTCGGTACGCAGCGGATGTTCTACGTGTACACTCCGCCAGGTTATGAAACCGGAAAGCAAAAGTATCCCGTGCTGTACCTGTTGCACGGCAATGGACAGATCGAAGCTTCGTGGACCTGGACCGGGCGCGCAAATGTCATCCTCGACAATCTGATCGCGGACGGAAAGGCGAAGCCGATGATCGTGGTAATGCCGTACGGGCACATTCCGCGCGAGATCAAGCCGATTCCGCCGATGCCGGCAACGCCGCAGGATGGCGCGAAGATCGAGACCGAACTGATCAGCGAGATCCGGCCGGTGGTGGAGACGAAGTACCGTACTCTAACGGATCGCGATCACCGGGCGATCGGCGGGCTTTCGATGGGAGCGAGCCAGTCGATGTCGATAGGACTGCATCACCTCGATCAGTTCGCATATATCGCGGCGTTCAGCGGAACGGGCGCGCGAACGGAATGGGAGAAAGCGGATCCGGCCATGCTGAACAAGAAGCTGAAGGTGCTGTGGATAGGGTGCGGCACGGAGGATCCCGGCTACCGGGGCGTCAAGGGGATGGACGACATGCTGACGAAACGCGGCGTGAAGCACGAATTCCATCAGTCCGGCGGCGGGCATAGCTGGCCGAACTGGCAGCAGTATCTCGCGATCTACGCTCCGAAGCTGTTCCGGAACTGATCCGGAAGGCTCCATTTCCGGTAGCGGTTCGATTTTGTCTGGAACCGCTTCCAATATTGGTCCGACCAGTGATATAGTGTGTACCCGTGAGGATCGAAATGGCTCAGTTCTTTCGCGGAGCACGCCTGCTCCTGGCAGGATTTGCGCTTGCCGGTTACGCGCAGGTGAAGACGGAAGTGCCGTCGGTTGTGCCGGGCGCAAAACCGGTGACCGTCGAAAACATCAAAGTTCACGGAATGTCGCTCGAGGGAAATCTCGAAGGAGACGCGGTGGATCGCGATGTCATCGTGTTCCTGCCGCCGGACTACACGAAGAATAAGAGCCGGCGCTATCCGGTGGTGTACGCGCTGCACGGCTACTCGATCGGAGCGGAACAGTGGACGCACGAGATTCACGTTCCGCAGACGATTGAGGGGGCGTTCGCGCAGGGCGCGCAGGAGATGATCGTGGTACTGCCGGATTCGAAGACTGTACACAACGGGTCCATGTATTCGAGTTCGGTCACGACGGGCGATTTCGAGAATTTCATCGCGCACGATCTGGTGGCGTATATCGATGCGCATTACCGGACGATTCCACATCGCTCCGCGCGTGGCCTCGCGGGGCATTCGATGGGCGGCTATGGGGCGAGCCGCATCGGGATGAAACATTCCGATGTTTTCGGAAGCCTCTACATCATGAGCCCGTGCTGCCTTTCGGCCCGCGGCGCCGGACCGGCGCAGCCCAATTCGGCGAATGACAAGGCGCTCGAAGCGGTGAAGTCGCCGGCCGATTCGGCAAAGCTGCCGTTTGGACTCCGCGCGCAACTGGCGTCTGCCGCGGCATGGTCGCCGGACCCGAAGAAGCCGCCGCTCTATCTGGATCTCGCGACGGAAAACGGCGCGGTGCGGCAGGACGTGCTCGCGAAGTGGGCCGCCAATGCGCCGCTGGCGTTCATCGATCAGTACATCGGGAATCTGCGGCAGTACAAGGCGATCGGGATCGACGTCGGCGACCAGGATGGATTGCGGACGGACACGGCGAAGCTGCATGACGTACTCGACAAATACGGAATCGCCAATTCGTTTGAAATCTATTCCGGCACTCATACGAGTGCGGTGGCGGACCGGTTCCAGAATCACGTGATGCCGTTTTTCAGCAAAAATCTTTGTTCCGGGCGGAATTGTCAATGAGACCGGCGAGAGCGCTGATCGCGACCTGCTGCGTTTCGCTTGCCGTTGTGGTGAGCGCGTGCTCGAACTCGCGGGAGAAGGCGCTGGAGGGGACGGCGCCGCCAACGATCGGAAAGATTGTTCGCCTTGATCCGGCGTTCGACGCGCTGGTGGCAAAAGACGCGCGGATCGAGAAAGTGGCAACGGGATTCACGTTCACCGAGGGGCCGCTCTGGAGAGCGCAGCAGAGCGTGTTGTGGTTCAGCGATGTGCCGGGAAACGTGGTGCGGTCGGTTTCTCCCGCGGGCGACGTGAAGGTGCTGATTCAGAATGCCGGTGGGATTACGAGTCCGGGACCGGGCGCGCTGATCGGGCCAAACGGCATGGTTGCCGATAAAGACGGCGCGGTATTGCTGTGCCAGCACGGGGCTCGGCGGATCGTGCGGGTGGCGCCCGACCTGACGATGACGCCAGTGCTCGAAAAGTTCGAAGGCAAGCGGTTCAACAGCCCGAACGATGCGGTATATCGATCGGACGGCGCCCTCTACTTCACCGACCCGCCGTATGGGCTCGCGAAGATGGACGACGATCCCGCAAAGGAGCTGAAGTTTAACGGCGTATTTCTCTACAAAGACGGCGCGCTGAAAGCGATTGTGAAAGATCTGAACCTACCCAACGGGATTGCGCTTTCACCGGACGAGAAGACGCTGTACGTTTCGAATTCGGATGAGAAGAAGCGGCTCTGGATGAGGTACGACGTGGCTGCGGACGGCACAGTCTCAAACGGTCGGGTGTTCTTCGATCTGGCGAACGCGAAAGAACAGGGGATTCCGGACGGGATGAAGGTGGATTCCCAGGGCAACGTTTACGCTGCGGGTCCTGAGGGCATATGGGTGTTTTCACCGGACGGGCGGCATATCGGGACCATTCAGCCGGGAGAAGTGGCCGCTAATATGGCCTGGGGCGAGGATGGGAAATCGCTCTACATCACGGCGAGCACGAGCGTTTACCGGATCCGCGTGAGCGTGCCGGGCGAGAAGGCGCTTTACCAGACATATCAATAAATCGGTGAGGGGTAATTGACTTATGAACAGACGAACCGCGATGACTTCCGTGGTTGCCGCCGCGGCTGGCGCCACGGCGCTTTCCGTGCAGACGGCCGCGCAGACGGCGGCGCAGAACCCGATCGTGCTGTATTGCGATCTGACGGTCTCGGCCGCGCGTGAACCGGAGATGCTGAAAAATTTTCACACGATCTTCAAACCGGCCGCGGAGAAGTTTCCGGGATATATCGATGTGAAGCTGCTGAAGCTGGCAAAGGTGTACACGGGCGCGGCGCCCGCAGGCATCAACTACCGGTTCCAACTCACTTACGTAAGCGAAGATGCGCGGCAGAAGTGGATTCACTCCGATATTCACAAGAAGGTGTGGCCCACGGTGGAGAACACGTTGAGCACGAAGGATTACTCGACGCTGCTCTTCGATTCGAAATAGCAGAAAGGACCCGGTATGAAGTATCTGCGTATTCTTTCCGTTCTGGCGCTGGGAGCGCTGACGTTTCTTCCGATCGCGGGACGGGAGCCGCTGGCTTCGCGGATCGCTCACAGCGATCCCTCGCGTTTCCGGCACAGTCCGGCGGTACACGCGGGAGCGGGAGCGGTGGATTTCACGGCGCTTTTCGACGCCCATACGGTGGAACCGAATCTTCAATTCCTGCACCGCGGCGTCATTGAGCCGAAGAGCGGAATCGGCGCGCACTTCCACAATCAGTGCGAGGAGATGTTCGTGATTCTGGATGGCGAAGCGCAATTCACGATTGACGGGCACACGTCGCTGCTGAAAGGACCGGCGGGCGCGCCGTGCCGCATGGGACACTCACATGCGATCTACAACGCCACGGATCAGCCGGTGCAGTGGCTGAACATCAATGTGTCGGCGGTGAAAGATCAGTACGACGCTTTCAACCTGAACGATACGCGGGTGGGCGCGCCGCTCGATCCGATTCCGCAGTTCATTTCGATGCGGCTTGACCGTTCGCTGCTGCGCCCCATCAACGCGATGGACGGCGGAAAGGGCACGGCGCAGTATCGGCGCGTCCTGGATCCGACGGTATTCTCCACAGCATGGGCCTACGTGGATCATCTGGTGCTCTCGCCGGGAGCGTCAGTGGGACCGCACCTGCATCGTGAAGTCGCCGAATTCTATTACGTGATGAAAGGTTCAGGAACGGCGACGATGGGCGGCGGGCGAGGGGGAGCGGAGACGGCTCCAATCAAAGAGGGCGACGCGATTCCGATTCAACTGAGCGAAGTGCATTCGTTCGAGAACACAGGGAGCGAGCCGCTGGAGTTCATGATCGTGGGAGTCGCGAAGGATATGAGCAAGCATGTGGACAATGTCGAAGTGGGGGCGGCGCCGGGCGGGCGCGGGCGCGCGGCGCAGTAGAGGCAGGATGAGGGGGATTCGTATTGCGGCTCTCCTGCTTGTGGCGGCGCCTGCGTTTGCGCAGCGCGCGCCGATCGTACAGCAACTCGCTTTCACGCCGGATCACGCCGGCGACATGTACAAGGTGGGCGAGACGGTGGGGTGGACGGTAACGCCCGGCCCCACGACGCCCACGTATGCGTACAAGTGGACGATCCGCCGTAATAATGCGGTGGTCTTGAAGGAAGGCAAGCTGGATCTTTCGTCCGGCAAGGACAGGATTGAGATCACCGCCGATCAGCCCGAGATGATTTACGTGGCGGTGGAAGCGTATGCGAATCTTTCGGGCGAACCGGCCGCGGGCGGCGTATCGCAGCAATTTACCGGAGGCAACACAGGGCGCAACACGGGCCTCTATGCGGTGGGAGCGGCGGTAGAACCGGAGAAACTCGGTCTCTCAACGCCGCGGCCTGGCGACTTCGATTCGTTCTGGTCGGGGAAACTGGAGGCGCAGTCCAAAGTCCCGGTGAACGCGGTGCTGACGTCCACGCAGACTGACGTGACGGGCGTCGAGCTGAACATGTTCGAGATGGACGCGCTCGGATCGAAGGCGCATGGATGGATCGCGAAGCCGGCAAAGGAAGGCAAATTCCCGGCTGTGATTCAACTGCAGTATGCCGGGGTGTACGCGCTGAATCCGCGGCCGATTGCGCAACGCGCGGCGGACGGCTGGCTCTCAATCGACGTCGATTCGCACGACAAGCTGCCGACCGATCCTTCCGGTAACATTCCGCGCGCGTATCAGGCGGTGGGCAACACGGACCGGGAGAAGTCGTATTTTCTGGATATGTACCTGCGCGACTCGCGAGTGCTCGATTATCTGCTGACGCGCAGCGACTGGGATGGCAAGACGCTGGTGCTGATGGGCGGGAGCATGGGAGGGCAGCAGAGCCTGGCGCTGGCGGGGCTACGTCCCGAAAAAGTCAGCGCCGTGCTGGTGTGCGTGCCGGCGGGCGCGGATACCAATGCAGATCTGCATAGCCGTAAAGCGGGATATCCGAACTGGCCTTCGGACAATCCGGATGTGATGAAGACGGCGCTCTATTTCGATACGGTGAATTTTGCGTCGCGAATCCAGGCTCCGGTGATGGCTGGGATGGGTTACATCGATACGACATCGCCTCCGGCGGGCGTGTGGACCGCGCTAAACCAGATCGCGGGGCCGAAGGAACCGCTCCCGATGATCGAATCCGAGCACGACAACATGACGCCGGATAAAGGACGCGCCTGCCCCGCGCGGCAGAGAGAGATTCTCAATATTCTGGTGAAAGGTGGCGAATTTACCCCCCATGGCATCCGGCAGTAGGGAGCTTCCGGGATGAGCATGATGTGGCGATCCGCGCTTTGCCTCTCGTTTTTCGCCGCTGTGTCGATCGGTCTGGCGCTCGACGGGCAGATCGGCATTCACGATCCTTCGACGATCGTACAGTGTGACGGCAAGTATTACGTCTATGGCACCGGAGGAGGCTCGCTGGTTTCCGACGACGGGTGGACATGGCGCGCCGGAACAGCGCCGCTGCGGAGAGGCCTGGCGCCGGATGTGATTCATATCGGCGACCGGTATTACATGTACGTGGCTGCGAACCTTGGGGCACAGCCGAAAGCCGCAGTCAATATGATCTGGAGCAAAAGCCTCAATCCGGCTTCGCCCGATTACAAGTGGGAGGAAGGCGGCGTGGTGGCGTCTTCCGATGGCGTCGAAGATTCGAATGCCATCGATCCAGGCGTGTTTCGCGACCCGAACGATCACCGGTTGTGGCTCACCTATGGTTCGTACTTCGGTTACATCCGGCTGGTGGAGCTCGATCCGAAGACCGGCAAGCGTCTCAATCCGAGCGAACCGCCGCACAACATCGCAATTAACGGCGAAGCTTCCGACATGATTTATCACGACGGGTGGTACTACCTGCTGCTTACGCACGGCAGTTGCTGCCGGGGCGCCGATTCGGGCTACAACATCCGGATGGGCAGGGGCAGAAAGGTGACCGGCCCGTTTCTGGACAACATGGGCGTCGACATGATCGAGGGCGGCGGCAAGCTGCTGATCGGATCCGGCGGGAGAGTTATCGGGCCCGGTCACTTCGGGCTGCTCGATGTGGGCGACGGGGTGCAGAAGTTCTCGATGCACTGGGAGGCCGATCTCGATCGTGGCGGAGCGAGCGTGCTGGATATTCGGCCGTTGCTCTGGAAGGACGGCTGGCCCGAGGCCGGCGAGAATCTGAAAGAGGGCGCCTACGAGATCGAGTCCGTGCGTACAGGTACAGCGCTGGAACTGGCGGTCGAAGGAATGCCGGTCGGTGGTCCGCGGGGGAGAGGCGGCCCTGGCGGGCGTGGGCCGGGACGGGGAGCGGTCGGCGCTTCCGGCCCGCAGGGCGCCGGCGGACCTGCGCGCGGCGGTGGCCGCGGACTGTTCGCAGGCAGTGGCGTACCGATTCCGGCGCAGGATGCCGCGCAGGTTTCGGCAAGCTGGCCCGCAGGTAATGTGGATGCGCGCCTCGCGAACTATATGGTTCAGGCGCAGCAGAAGTGGTCGATTACTCCCGCGCCGAATGCCGGCGGTTATCCTGGCTCTCCGTATTTCCGGATCAGTATTGCGGGAACGGAGCGCACGCTCGCCGCGACCGCCGATGCCGAACTGGTGGTGCTGCCGAATTTTACAGGAGCGCCGGAGCAGTTGTGGCGCATCGAGCAGTTTACCGACGCAACGTGGCGCATCATGCCGAAATCCATTCCGAATTCAGCGCAGCCGGTCGCGCTCTCCGCGGTGGGAAGCAGCTTCGCGACGCTCTCGAAATTCGATCCATCGAGCGACAAGCAGCGCTGGTTACTGAAGACGCCGTAACGCTCCGCGAAGGTTGACATGAAATATTTCCGGATGTTCTCTGTTGTTCTGATTGGGGCGGCATCGATCGCGATGGCTCAGGTCGCGCCGGTTACTTTGTCCAAACCGGTCATGCCCACGAAGGCGCCGGACGCCGAAGGCTTCATCCCGCGGTGGATGGTATTGGAGCCGATCCCTTCGA
The DNA here is from genome assembly GCA_036500405.1 of Bryobacteraceae bacterium. Taxonomy (GTDB): domain Bacteria; phylum Acidobacteriota; class Terriglobia; order Bryobacterales; family Bryobacteraceae; genus BOG-234. Next base: position 18,839 of record DASYCD010000486.1, on the reverse strand, counting down.
AGGGGCTGACGCAGAAGATCGTGCAGGAAGAGGCAAAGAAAGAATATTTCCCCAACCAGATGACGGTGCTTCCGCACGACGGAGAGAAGGTCACGGCGGACGGCAAGGAACTGGCGTGGCACGCGGTGGACACGAAGAATTACAACGTGAATCTCTACCACTTCGCGCATGCGCTGGACAAGCCGACGTCGGACGTATTGTTCTGGGTGGTTACGGTTGTCAATTCACCGCGAGAGATCAGCGGTGTGCGGCTGGCGATTGGCTCGAATGCGGCGTCCGTGTGGTGGGTGGACGATCAGGAAGTGATCGGGATTTACGGCGATCGCCAGACCGTGGTGGACGACGGCGTCTCGCGCCGACTGACTCTGAAGAAAGGGCCGAACGTCATACGCGCGGTCATCGTTAACGGTGGTGGCGCGACTGATTTTTGTGCGCGGTTTCTGGATGCGAACGATAAGCCCTTGAAGGGGTACACCATAACGCTCCCTCATTGAATACGAGCACGGGCATTCGCCAGATTCCCCGCATTCAATTACCGCCGCGGCACATAGTCGAGCCAGACGTACTCCAGAGCCTGGGGCAAAGTATTGTTGATTACTTTTCTCTGGGTGTGACCAGCGCCCTTCGAGTACACGAATTGATAGGGGTAGCCCTTGTCCTTCAGAATTTTGGCGAGTCGGGCGTTGGCAGTCACCCAATTCCGCCGATTCTCGGAGGGCGTTTTGGCCCCATTGTCGTTCTCTGAAACCTGTATCCACAGGCGAAGAGGCTTTTTGTCGGCTCCGGGAAAAAGATGCTCGACGTATTCGTATGCGCCAAGCGGAGCTTCCGGGGTCCTGCGAAGGTTGACGAACGTTCCGGAATAGCTGAGAACGCGATGATAAAGGTCGGGGCGGAACCAGGCCATTGTCAGCGCGGCCGCTCCTCCTGAGCTGCCACCGAGCGTCATCCTCGCATCCGGGTCGCTCGAGAACTTCACGCTGGCCTCCTTCGCAGCACGCGGCAGGACCTCCGCCTCCACGAACTCCACATATTTGGATGACACGGTGTCATACTCCATACTCCGCTCGGCGCCACCGTTATCGATCATGACCGCAGCCATGGCGGGCAGGCGCTGATCGTAGATCATGTTGTCGAGGATCGTCGGCAGGTTATAGCGCATACCGTAGGCGTCGGCAGAAACAATCACCGGGAGTTCGGCGCCGGCAACGTACCCCGCAGGAACGTAGACGCAGACGTGCCGCTGAAACGCGCCATTCGTCCCAGGGTAGAACTTGCTTTCCGCGGAGTTCATGACGAACTCGGTCACCTTACCTTCGGGCACACCGCTGCGTCTGGCGAGTTCGGGCGCGGTGGGATAAGCGGGACCGACGGAGTAATCACCCGGGGCGAGGTTCTGCCGCCATTCAGGAAACTCCATCAGCTTCGCAATCTCGGCGACGTCGGCGGCAGACTGCTGTGGAGCAGGCCTGGCCGCGCCGCGGCCGCGGCCCTGATTCGGGTTGTTTGCGACCGCGGGGGCTGGCGCCGGGGGCGGAATGCACGGCACGGATGGCATCTGGGCGAAGGCGGCCGGAAGAAGCAGCAATGATGTGATCAGGAGTTTCATCGGTTTCAGAAAGTGTCGTCGGGCTCCCATAACTCTACAGCAATTCCACACCAAAACGAAAGCCGAAATTGCATAATATGCAATACTGCGAAAGGGACCATGCCGGCAACCGCTTCAGCAGCCACACGCCTTCGGAAGGAAACTCCCTCCATTCAAAGCGTGGATCGCAGCCTCCTCATCCTCGAAACCGTAGGGAGGTCTCCATCGCCAGTCTCGCTTGCGCAACTGACCACTGTTCTGAAGATCGATCGAAGCAGTGTTTTCCGGCTCGCAAATACACTGAAGCGGCGAGGTTTTCTCGCCTACGGCCCGGCGGGTAAAGATTACGTTCTGGGGGCCTCGATCTGGCGCCTTTCGCGTCAGTACGACTGGAACGGAATGGTTGCGGCAGTTGCGCACCAGCATCTGCAGGCGCTGGCGCGAATCACGGGCGAAACCACGAATCTCACCATCCGCGAGGGCGATAAAGTCCTGTTTATCGATCACGTCGCGACCAATCAGGTAGTCGCGATATCAGGGCAGACAGGGGAGGTTGTTCCGCTGCACTGCACAGCGCACGGCAAGGCGTTGCTCGCGGACTTCGATGATGCCGCTCTTCGCAAACTTCTGGGTAAAAAACCGCTTGGCCGTCACACCCGAAATACGCTGACGAGCTTCACACAATTGGCGAAAAACTGCGCGGAGATCCGCACTCGCGGATTTGCCATCGACCACTCCGAATACATTGAGGACGTTTGCTGTATTGCGGCTCCGATCCGCGACCGTAACGGCGCGATTGTGGCGTCTATCGGAATGTCGGCGCCGGTCGCCCGCTTTCGCGCTTCCCGCGACTCGGAGTTAGCCGCGTACGTCGTACGGGCCGCTGCGACCATCAGTTCCCTCATCTGATCCCTCATCTGATCCGGTTGACAGGCACTCGGGGCGCTGATAGCATCGGTGCGTATATCGCAGTTTTTGATGCGCTATATGCAATAGGCTCATCCCCGAAGGATGAGCGGGAGTTGCCCTCATGAAGCTTGTCGACCATTCCATTCAGGAAGCGCTCAAATTGACGCTCCTGTCCACTGCGCTGGCGTGCGGTCTGTGTCAGGCACAGGCGCCAGACACCTGCCAGCCATCTTCGCTCAACATTCCGGAGGCAAAGTACCCGTGCGTATATTCCGATCACCGGGCCTTGTTGCGCGTGCTGGCGCCGGACGCCCAAAAGGTTTCTGTAAGGCTCGGCGGCTCTCAGGATTTCAACATGACCAAGGGGCCGGATAACGTCTGGAGCGTCACGACAACGCCGCTGGTGGTGGGATTCCACTACTACACGCTTCATATTGACGGGGCGATTGTTGCCGACCCCTCGACCCAGACGTTCTTTGGGGGTGGGTGGTGGAACAGCGGTATCGAGATCCCGGAGCCGGCGGCGGATGGAGACTACTACCAGACAAAGGACGTACCGCACGGGCATATCAGCCAGCAGATGTATTACTCCAAAGTGACGGGCAAATGGCGGCGCGCTTTCGTGTACACTCCGCCCGGCTATGAGGCATCGAAGAGCCGCTTCCCGGTGCTGTATCTTCTCCACGGCTGGGGAGAAGACGAAACCGGATGGTACCGGCAGGGGCACGTGGACGCCATCATGGACAACCTAATCGCGGCGGGTAAGGCCAAGCCAATGATTGTGGTGATGGACAACCTGAATGCGGTCAAACCTGGGCAGAGCGCGATGATTTATGCCGCGCGCGGCATGGTTCCCTCCCCTGCTCCGGCCCCGGTCGCGCCGAGCGCCGCCATCCCTCAACCCGGCCGCGGCGCAGCGCCAGGCTCCGGAAGAGGCGGCGGACTCACGCAGCCGACGTTTACGGAAATGATGCTTTCCGATCTGATTCCGATGGTGGAAAGAACGTTTCGGGTTCTTCCCGGGCGCGAGAATCGGGCCATGGCCGGCCTCTCGATGGGAGGCGCCCAGACGTTTTCGACAGCGCTCGAGAATCTGGATAGATTCGCCTACCTGGGCGGCTTTAGTGGGAGCTGCGCGGGGCGCGGTGGAACTTTCGATCCGAAGACCGCATGCGGCGGAGCATTTGCCGATCCCGCTTCCTTCAACAGGAAAGTGAAGGTTCTCTTCCTCGGAATCGGCTCAGTGGAGGGTCCGGGGACAAAAGCTTTCAGTGAAACCCTGACAAAAGCGGGAATTCACAACATTTATTTCGAATCGCCTGGCACTGCTCATGAATGGCTGACATGGCGGCGCTGCCTTCACGACTTCGCGCCGCGGCTGTTCCGGTAGAATCCCGAGGCGAAGATGAGCAGCCCATCAGCCCCGTGAAAGGAAATTTCAGATAAACTCATCCAATGCTCACGCTGCGTATTTTTGTCACAGGCCTCCTTATAGGCGCCGCCACCTTCGCACAGGTTCCCGACACCGCGACCGCCCATCGCAACGCAGCGATGGCGCTTGTGGATTCGAACAATCGGGGGGTCGCACATCTGGCCTGTCCATCGGAGGCCGCGCTTAATCCGACCGAAGTTCCTGCCACTCCAGGGTTTGCTGGAGCGGGACGGGGCGGGTCAGGACGCGGCGGGTCAGGTCGCGGCACTCCCGGTGGGCCGCCGCGCGCGCAGTGGTACCAGGAACCGCAGCAGGTTTTCGATAATCTCTACTACCTCGGCACGAAGGACCATACATCGTGGGGAGTCACCACTTCCGCGGGTATCATCCTGATTGACACCCTCTTCTCATACGCCACAAAAGACGAGATCGAAGATGGGCTCAGAAAGCTGAACCTCGATCCAGCCGCGATAAAAATTCTTATCGTCACCCACGCGCACGGCGACCACGATGGGGGCGTGAAATACATCCAGGATACATTCAAACCGAAGGTGATTATGGGAGCAAAAGACTGGGAGGCCGCTGCGCGGGAGGCCAATGCTCCGCGTCATGACGTGGATGCAACCGACGGCCAAAAAGTGACCCTCGGCGATACTACCCTTACCATCTATGTGACGCCGGGGCATACGGGCAGCACGCTCTCGCTGCTGGTTCCGGTGAAGGACCATGGGGAAACGCACCTGGCCATGGAATGGGGCGGTACAGCGCTGAGCGCGCGAACAAGCAAAGAAATGCTGCAGTCCTACATCTCGAACGCCGGCCGGTTTCTCGATATCGCGCAAGGGGCAGGAGCTGACGTAATCATCGGCAACCATACGGAATACAACGATGCCATCGCGAAGCTCGACCAGCTGAAAGCGCGGTTACCCGGCAATCCGCATCTGTGGGTGGTTGGCAAGGAAGGCGTGCGGCGCTACCTGACGGTCGCTCAGGAATGCGCCAGATCCTATAACGCTCTTGCGGAAGGTCGCCGTTAGTCAGCCGCCGCTTACTTAATTCCGAACGCGTAGATTCGCGCGTCCCACGAACTCAGGTAGACGACGCCGTCTGAAACGGCAATGCTGCCGTAGTGACTCCAGCTATCGATGGCGTCACCACTGGAATAAAGCTCATCTCCCGTCTGCGGATCGAGAGCGTACAGAACGGCGTGGGTCGTGTCCCGGCCCCCGGAGTAGCGTTGGCCGGCTTTTTGGGTATTGATGGCGCGCCATGCGGCATCCCTCTCATTTCCCGGGATGCTTGCTTCGAGCGGATTGCCTCCGCGTCCACCCCCGCGACCGCCACGGCCACCCGCTGCTCCACTACCACCTGCCGCGCCCCGGCCTCCGCGTCCGGCACCGCCGCGCCCGGGAGCCGCAGCCCGTTCCGGATCATTTGAAACGGCAGCCGCAGGCCCGAAGCCGCCGCGTCCACCTCCACGTCCGCCGCCGGGAATAAGATCCCCACCACGATCGCCGTTCGCCAGAATGAGAATCATGCCGTTCGCGACTACCGCTACGCCTGGCAGATCGAGATCAGCGGAAACCCATCGCGGCACCAGCGTCGGTTTGGCTCCGGTGCCTTCCACGGTGAAGGCCATAAGTTGCCCGTTCACCGTTGGCCCGTGAGTCTTCGGAAACAGCCCGATCGTGTCCTTCGCGGGCGGGCCGTAGTAAGGCGCGAGAAGCCATCGCTTGCCCTGAGCATCCACCCACGTCGACATGACGCTCCACATGCCGTTGTAGCCGTACAACACCGGATCATTCGACCAGCGGGGCGATGTATAGAGCGGAGTGCGATGATCCGGGCCGCCAAGATTCTTCGCGTCCATCAGATAAATAACGCCTTCCTTCGCGGTCGAGGCCACCAGCGTGCGATCGTCAAAAGGAAATGAGACAGGGCTGCTCGAACCGAGATCGAGATCCCATTTGTTGATGTAATCCATGTTCGGCGGTGCAAAGGAATCTACGACGGACACATTCCTGTCCAGTTCCACCACGGAATTGCCCCATCGCCCCGAAGCGGGATCATAAGCGCCATCCGCGGTTTGCGCGACGACGCCGAAAGGAGTTTTTGTGACACCGGCCCGTCCCCACGGACCCGAACCTTTTCCATGGCTCGTGTAAAAGTGCGTCACCAGATGATCCGGATCGGCAACATCAATGCCGACAATCTGCGAAGTCGCATTCTGGCAGCCCCGCGTGGTGCCGGTGTAAATCACGCCATCCACCAGATTCAGACTGAAGTTCCGGGTAAAGGTGGGCACGATGCTCGTGGCCGGGAATCGGTCTTCGCCATCGGCAATACTGACACCGCGAAGCTTTCCGTCGGTCGGCAGGAAATACAGAATTCCGGTCTGCCTGTCGATCACCGGCGTCGCGTTCATGTTGTTCGGGCAGAAAGCATAGGCGGCGGCTGCGGGGGTTGCCTTGTTCGGATAGTCTCTCGACCAGAGAATCGTTCCCGCGTTCGCGTCGATCGCAAAGATCTTGTTTTGTTCGTGCGTGCCTCCGCCGACATAAAGCACCTTCTTCGGCCCCTGCTTCGTTTGAACGTCGTTCATGACCAGCGGGTCGGTCATCGTCGCGTATTTGTTGATCGGATCGGTCTTCACGTCCGTCTGAAGCTTCCACAACAACTGAAGCTTCGAGATATTTTCCTTTGTGAGTTTGGTTTCACCGCGAGCCCAGCCCGTGCGTTCCTCGTCGTAGGAGTACGTCGCCCAGTCCTTCGTGAAAGGTCCTTTGGGGATTACGGGCGGCGCATTTGCCGGCCTGGGATTGGCTGCCAGAGTGCGAGCGATCGCAGCCACCGTCGCGTCTACTTCCGTTTTGGGCGGCCGCGGCGTCCCGGCGGGGGGCATCTGATCGGACCGCATTCGGAAGGCGATGTTATCCCAGGTATCCCGGTTGTCCATCAGAGATGTTGTTGAGGCCAGCAGTTCCTGCATGTCGACGTTCCCGGAGGGGAGCCCCGTGTTGTGACATGCGATGCAGTTCCTCTCGAGAAACGGCCGCACAGATCGAGAAAGAGCGGAACTGGGTCCGCCATCGCCGGCAGCAGGCGGGGCCTGGGCCACCAGTCTGAAAACACTTGTAGCGGCGCCGATTAGAAGGATCGCGGTTCCCATTGCCCGTGCCAGCCGTCCGGACGCAATGAAACTCGACATGTCAAACATCAGGATCTCCAGAACCTTTCGCGGTGATAGGACAAATGCCAGCAGGTCAACAGCGCGGCGTTATGGTTCCTCACCCTTTGGCGGCGCGTTCACGTTGACTGGAGCGCCCCCACGGCCTGCCGGAACATAACCGTCATTCGATTTGCCGTTTTGAAAGAATCGGGCGTCATAACTATGAGGGCCGGTTGAATAGTTGGCGGCGGCCTGTCCGAAAATCTTCCCCGCCCGGATCACGTCGTCATGAACTTTCTTCACCATTGCCTGATACCGGTCATCGGATTGCGGATAACCTGAGAACACGCTCAGATCGTTGTTTCCGATGATCACAACATCTATGCCGGGCACAGACGCGATGTCAAACGCGTTGGCGACTCCCGTGGGCGTTTCGATCATCACTACGACCAGCATGTTGTCGTTGATCGTCTTCGAATAATTGTTTCCCCAGATCCTCGGCGCCTGGCCGGAACCGGAACTACGTCGCGCTACGGGTGGGTATCGCGCCCACTTGGCTGCTTCCCTGGCGCGATCCACATCGTCTACAGTCGGGACGATGATGCCGAGGCATCCGATATCCGTTGCGTGCTGAATTCGCATTTCCTGAGCGTCCGGCAGACGGATCATCGGAATCGCCGCCGCATGCGGACAAGCCGCAATCATGGCCTCGATATCTTTGAATTCCAACGTGCTGTGCTGCATTTCGAACCACGTAAAGTCGTAATGTTTGGCCTTTTCGCAGTAACCGACGGGGTCCATGGTGGATTGCGTGAAGCTGAACACCTGCTGGCCTGCCAGCAATTTCTCTTTCACGGTGTTATACAGCCGTCCCGGAGGCAGTGTTGGAAGCGCGTTACCGCCGCGTCCTCCTCCGCGTCCACCACGCCCGGAACCACCAACGGCGGCCGGACCCGGTGCAGGGCCAGCCCCATCGGAGGGGCTCTGTTGCGCCACGAGCGCAGCGACTGAAAGTATGGTGATGGCCGCCAGCGCAATCGGTTTCCGCGTGAATCGGCGTATTGTGATCAATTTGGATATTGTCTTCATTTGACTTCCCGGCATCCTTTCTGCGAACTCGATCCCGTCTGTACGACCTCGGCGGCCTTCAGCGCAAACAGCCGAAATATCACCGTTCTGTCCCTGTGAATCTCCGGAGAGGATGGAACATTATCAGTGTCGTCATAATATGGCGAACCGCCGTGTGGCGCCCTGCTCTTTCGATGATTGCGCTGTACGCAATAGCTATTGCGTGCCATCAGATTGTCTCGAAGCATATCACGCCCAAATGACATGGCGACCGCAGCAGAGCACCAGAAGCCTGCGTACCTTCAGCGCCGATTCCCCGGCGCGGGTTCAGTCGCGAAAATCATGTAGACTGTCTTTGTGCCGTTGCAGATTATGAAATTGATATTGCCAGGCACGCATCGCACGGCGATATTGGGCATTCCAGATGAGATTCAGACGAAAGCATAGTGTTCCGTCGGCGATTTTTCTGCTGACCACAATTCTGCTGCTGGCGGCTTACGGTTTCGGCGCCGGTATTTCCAACGCCGTCCCTTTCCATGGCGCGGACGTTTTCATCCAGCAGAACTGCATCGCCTGCCATAACGCGGCGAACGGAATCGCCAACACCCCTGGCCGTTTGGATCTGACGACGCTCAGCTATGAACCGGGTAATTCGGACAACTTCAACACATGGGTCAAGGTCTACGATCGGGTTTCGACTGGTGAGATGCCGCCGGCCGGCATGCCGCGGCCAGTCGCCGATTCGCTGTCTCAATTCGTGAAAAACCTGTCAGGGGCGCTCACCAGCTATGAGCGAGGCGTTGTCGCCGAGCGCGGCCGGGCCGGTTTGCGCCGCCTGAACGCCTATGAATATGAAAACGCCATTCGCGACCTCTTCGGCGTTCCGTGGGTGCAGCTAAAGAGCAAACTTCCTCAGGACGGTGAGTCTTATCGCTTCAACAAGATCGGCGCAGCCCTCGACATTTCGCACGTGCAGCTCTCCCGTTACATGAGTTCCGCTGATTACGCGATGCGCGAAGCCATGGCCGCAAAGCTCGTGCAGCCCCCGACGACGACAACTCGCATCTATGCGCGCCAGGAACCGACGATGCGCAACTTCCGGCCTCGTGAGGGCAATACTCGCACTGACCGCCTCAGCTTTCCCGTCCTCGATTCCCATGCTCAGCCAGATGTTCGGGCCGGCCGGGCTCCTGTCAGCAGCCCGGAAACGAAAGAGCGCGAAGCTGTCGGAAGAGTGTCCAGCATCTTCTCCGATGCTGGTGGATCCAGCTGGAGCAGCTATCGGGTTCCCGCAGCGGGCCTTTATCGAATCCGGGTCAAGGGCTATACGATTCAGGTCAGCGGAGGCGGTATCGATCACTGGAACTATGAAGGCTTCGGCGCGGAAAAGGCGGCATACCTGTATACGCCCACCTATCATCGGCCCAACAGTGATGAAGTCTGGCCCGGACGCCGTAATGAACCGATCGGCGTTTTCGCTCAGAGTTCCGGCCAGTCTCGTCCGTTAGCCGAGTTCGATTTTACGCCGCAGCCCACAGTCAGCGAAGTGCAGGTCCTGCTGAGCGCAAACGAAGTTATCCAGACCGATTGCATGCGCCTGTTTCGGACCCGCGTCAACGGCACCGAAGAACAATACGTGAATCCACTCGCGCAGCCGGATGGTATGCCCGGGGTCGCATTTCAGTGGCTCGAAGTCGAGGGGCCGCTCTACGACACGACTGCGGGGTCAGGATACCGGCTGATGTTCGGAGATCTGCCGATGCGCCGGCTGGCGAAGGATGAGGAGGGCGGCGTTATTGTGCAGGTGGTCGCTCCAGCCCCTGCAGCCGATGCAGCACCCCGTCCGGGCGCCGGTGGCGGAGGATTCCGCGGACGCGGGCCGCGCACGCAGGATGTCGCTGTCGAAGTGGTGACCGATCATCCGCACGAAGATGCCGAACGCCTCCTTCATGCATTCGTGTCGCGCGTGTACCGGCATCCCGTCGACGATGCTCAGGCCGGGCATTTTGTCGATCTCTTCAATCAGCAATACCAACTGGGGCACGGCTTCACCAAATCGCTGCTTTCCGCTTATACGGCGGTTCTCACTTCGCCGGGGTGGCTCTACGTGGAAGGAAAGCCGGGCAAGCTGGACGATTATGCGCTCGCCACGCGTCTTTCACTTTTTCTGTGGAACTCAGAGCCGGACGGCGAACTCCGATCGCTGGCGGCAGCCGGACGACTTCATGATCCCGCAGTCCTGAAAGCTCAGACGGACCGCCTTCTCAACGATCCAAAGTCACGGCGCTTCATCGAAGCATTTACCGACTACTGGCTGGATCTCAGGAAGATCGACGACACATCTCCTTCAACCACTCTTTACAACGATTACGAGCTCGACGATCCGCTGAAACTCGCCGCTGTTGAAGAGACGCGGCTATTCGTGCAAGAATTGCTGAATAAGAACCTTCCGGCTCGAAACATCATCGATTCTGATTTCACTTTCCTGAACGAACGCTTGGCCAGGCATTATGGGATACCGGGAGTGACTGGCGTTGCGATGCGCCGGGTTACTCTTCCGAAGGACTCCGTTCGCGGCGGGCTCATGACTCAGGCGAGCGTTCTCAAGGTAACCGCGAATGGCACGACGACGTCGCCGGTTCTTCGGGGCGTGTGGATTATGGAACGCGTTCTCGGGTTCCGTACTGCGCCCCCGCCAGGCGTACCCGCGATTGAGCCTGACATCCGCGGCGCGGTTACAATTCGACAGCAGCTTGATAAGCATCGCGCGGACGCCATGTGCGCCTCCTGCCACCGCAAGATCGATCCTCCGGGGTTTGCATTGGAGAGTTTCGACGTGATGGGTGGCTGGCGCGACAAGTATCGCGCGTTTGCCGACGGAGTGAGTCCGGAGCCCGGCATAGGCCTCTCTGGCCAGCCTTTCGCATTTCGCTACGGGCTACCCGTGGATTCCGCCGGGACCCTGACTGACGGGCGGTCGTTCCGTAACATACGCGAATTCAAACAACTCCTGTTGAAGCAGGACGAGCAAACGGTTGCACGAAATCTGGTCGGCCAGCTGGTCACTTTCGGCACCGGTGCTCCCATCGGCTTCGCAGATCGCACGCAGGTACAGGAGATTCTGGATAAGACGCGCGCGTCCGGGTACGGGGTGCGCAGCATCGTTCACGGCATCGTTGAGAGCAATTTGTTCCAGTCCAGGTAAAGGCAGAAGGGAAGACATCATGTCACAGCCAGGTGGAGAGAATCGAGCCGCATTCGGCCGCAGGATTTCACGGCGCACGCTGTTGCGCGGAGCGGGCGTCAGCCTCGCACTTCCCCTTTTGGACGTGATGAGCCCGATGGCTCGCGCCCAAAAGGCTGCAGCGCCGCGGCGTATGTTCGGGATTTGCAATAATCTCGGCCTCCTGCCTGGCGAATTCTTTCCGACCGATGCCGGGCGCGATTACACGCCATCGCCATATCTGAAGATCCTCGAAGAGTATCGCGGGGATTTTACTGTGATCTCCGGCGTCTCGCATCCGAACGTGGAAGGGGGACATCCATCGGATATCAGCTTTCTCACTGCCGCCCCCCATCCGGCGAGCAGTTCTTTTCGCAATACCATCTCGCTCGATCAATATATTGGCGAACGCATCGGCAATCAAACGCGGTTTCCATCATTAACGCTGGCAGTGAACACAGGCGGGCGCTCGCTTTCCTGGACGGGGAGCGGAGTCGCTATTCCGCCCGAGCAAAGCGCCGCGAGCGTGTTCCGGCAGATGTTCGTTCAGGGCAGCCCTAAGGAAGTGGACGCAAAGATGGCCGAGCTCGACACGGGGCGATCGATTCTCGATACTGTGTCCGAGCAGGTCCGCGACCTCGAGAACAGTGTGGGCGCATCGGACCGTGCGCGGCTCGATCAGTATTTCACCAGCGTGCGCGAACTCGAGAATCGTCTGCAGGCTTCCAAAGGATGGGAACGAAAACCAAAACCCGTGGTGAAGGAGCCGGAGCCCCAGGATCCCGCGAGCCCTGCGCAGTATATGGCCAAAGTTGCCAACATGTATGGTCTGGTGCGCCTCGCGTTTGAAACCGATTCCACGCGCGCAGTAACTCTGATGCTTGACAGCGTCAGTACGCCGGTGGTGGATATCAAGGGGGCAACCATCAGCGATGGCTATCACAATCTTTCCCACCATGGAATGTCGGAGGCCAAGCTTGCGCAATTGCGCATCATCGACTCGTGGCACATGCGCCTCCTTGCAGATCTGTTTAAGGGGCTGAAGGGCGTGCAGGAGGAAGGTGATTCCCTGCTGGACCGGTCCATGGTTCTGTACGGCTCCAATCTGGGAGATGCGAACGCACACTCGACAGTCAACATGCCGACGCTCTTTGCGGGTGGTGGCTTCCGGCATGCGGGTCACCTTGCGTTCGACCGTAAGCAGAACTATCCCCTTCCCAACCTGTTCGTTTCCATGCTGCAGCGTATAGGGATTGAAACCGACCGGTTCGCCTCTTCGACCGGCGCTATGTCCGGGCTGGAAATAACCAAAGCATGATTCGGAAGGCCTTGTTCCTGTGCCTGTTCCTTGCCGCCTCCATCCTCTGTGCGGGAGATCAGGTTGTGGTGAATTTTGATAACGCGCCCACCGTTCAACCCGACGGCATCGCTATCCGCCTGCCGAAATGGGAAACCAAAGGGGTGGTATTCGCGCTGGCGCATGAGCCACAGCAATCGAAGGCAAAGGGACTCCTGATGTTCTTCACTCACCTCTCCTCAAAGCGCAAAGGCATCGTCTGTGCGATGGCCACAGAGCCAATTCCCGTTCGCGCGACCTTTCCGGCGCCGGTCTCCTCCGTGACGCTGGAAATGTGGGGATCAACCGGAGTGCCAGCCTTACTGGAAGCGTTCGACTCCGGCGGCCAGGTAATCGATCGAAAGAGTCTGGATTCCGTTCCGGGCCGCAAGACTCCCGGCGAACCAGTCCCTGTCTTCACGATGACCGTGAGCGGCAAGAGCATCGCGTATATTCAGTTCTCCGGCCCCCGTGAAGGTGAGTACCTCGCCGCGGATGAATTACGTTTTACCCTTGCCGAAGACGGCAAACCTCAATAGAAGCGTCAAAGGCAACTCCAAACACATCATCCCGATCAGAACGATAGCCGCCCGGCCTGGCGCGGAAGAATATGGTCGTGAAGAACGTGCGTCGCCGTGTAATACGAAGCTGCGACCCGCGTCAACCGATCGAGGACTCGGTCCGTACCTGTAACGACACAGCCGCCGCTGGGCTGGCGGGCGTCAGTTCGCCGGAATACTCCTGCGCTCGAAGACGCCCACAGAATAATGGTTCGGTTTGATCCAGCGACTCGCGAAGCCGGCCTTTTCGAACTGTTCGTCTATCCACGGAATCCACGAAGGATTGTTAGTAACGAAGAGGATCTTGTGTTCGTTACTCAACGAATGATCGATCAGTTGCACGACGTGATCTTTCACCGGATCCGTCAACCTGTACGGCAGGGGCACGAGCGTATTTTTCATGGGGTAGGCCACGAACCCGGCAAAAAGGTAACTCTGCGGCACATTTCCGGCCTGCCAATCGTGGAAATTCGATTCGGTGAGATCGCTGCGGACCAGTACGGGCGGCAACGACGATTGACCGGCTGATTCGTTTTCAATGACCTCCATGGCTGGCCGCAATTCATCCACACCCGGCGTCCGGAGGTGCGCAACAACGTGCAGTGGATTCCCAGTGGTCAACAGCGCCGCCACCAGAATCCAGGCAAAGCCCACTTTGGGGCCGAACAGCGAATAGCCCACGCTGGTTAGAAGTAAAACCAGCCCCATCGCCGAATAGGAGAGGTAACGGAGGACAAATATCTCGGCCGATGTCACGTTGGCGACCGCGAACGCTATCAGCGGCCCGGCGCACCACCAGATGACCATCATCATCACGAACCCCGGTCGCCATGCTTCGCCTTCTTTCGCGACATCCGGATACATCGTGTGGGCCAGTATTCCCGTTAAAAGCAATCCCGCGCCGAATACGGGGTGCAGTAAAAGCTCGGCGAGATCGACAGTAGTGGGCTTTGGGGTATACGACAACGTGTGGGACTCACGGACCAGCAAGAGGAGAGCCGGAACAAGAGGCAGGACGAGCAGGATAACGGCAACATACGCCATGATCAGCTCACCGGCGCGCGTGAATCGCCGCTCGCGAAAAAACTCCCACGCGAGCAGCGCCGCATGCGCTGCCAGAATCAGCGAAAACATGTAGTGAAAGTAGAAGACGAGCGTGAGCGAAACAACATAGGCCGCCAGCCACCGCCGCTGCCGGGATTGCGTCCATCGATAAAGCGTCCAGCAGGAAGCGGCGGCGGCTGCCATAGCACAGGAATATGGTCTGGCTGCTGTCGCGAGCACAATGGTCGCTGGAGTGAAAGCGAACAGAAGAGCGGCGATGAGCCCGGCGCCGGGCCCAATCGCATCGTTGGCAAAACGATAGAGGATGTAGCAGGCTGCCGCAGCGCCGAGCAGAGCAGGCAGGCGGAGGAGAATATCCCGAATGGGCGACCCTTCAAAGCAGAACAATGATGTGATTGCCGCGAAAAGAATTGACTGCCCTGGCCAATTCCATGTTTTGTGTATGGCCGCCAGCGGGCCCCCACGAGCCATCCAGAACATGCCTGCTTCGTCAATCCACAGGCTGCGCAGCATGGGGGGCACATAGGCGGCGACAAGCGCAAACGCGAGGAGCACGCTGCCACCGGCCTCAAGAATAGCCGTCCGCGCTGCTGTCTTCCTGAGGAGAGTGGGCTCGCCCGTCTGCGACAGCACGTGGGCGTTGCGATCGGTCATGATCGCGGATTCAGAATAATGAGAATTTTGTGAATAGATTTCAAGGGAATAATCTCCGCGGGATCAGGTTAGTTATTATGTTGAAACTGTTTAATACGCTCTGGCCTTTTCCACGTGAGTACTCCGTATAGTGGATCGTCACCGGGGACCCCGCCTTCAGCAGCACGCGTTTCATACCTGAACTCTACACGAAATCCGTCGATTGGCACCAGCACAGACGGTGACAGAACTAACTTCAGATGAAGTGATTCAGGTTGGCCCATAACGTGCCATTTTCCTCCGGCGTCGAACGTATCCCACACGCCATTATTACTGAAATTGTTTCTATTCCGTTGCAGGATTCTGCGGCTTTAGCCACACAAAGAGTTCCTCATTTTGCGAGCAAAGTGGGAGCCGTGGTTCTGATAAACACACAGCTGCCGCTCGCACGCGCCGAGAATCCAGTTCCGGGAATCGATTTAATGGTCGAACGCACTGGCCGCTCAGGTCTTCGGGTTATCGGCCACAAGACAGCGCCATATTTACCGGAACTGGTCCAGACGATCACACTGAATGCCGCGAGACGCCGGGTTCAAAATCCACAGGCTGCCGTGAAAAGTCTCACTAACTAACGGGTCTCCGCGATCGGAGCCAACGCCATCACTGCGTAGGCCGTGGCGGAATTTGAAATCCACTGGTCGTGATTGAAGGGGAACTCACTTTGAAAATAAGGCTGCAGCTTGATCGCGCGGCTCCGAACGTACCACGCGCCGTCCGGAAACTGTGTCTCGAGCAGATATCGTGCGCCTCGCTGATACGCCGGGTCTCCCACCTTCAGGAAGCCCGATTTGCGCAGGGAATACAACGCCGCCGCGGTCCCAAAGGCATCCGATTCCAGATAAGGAGTTTGCGCCCAGCCTCCATCCGTCCGTTGGCGCGCCATCAACCCGCCCGCTGCCTTTTTGAGATCAGATGCAGGAGCGCCGGCCAGCCACAAGCCCGTCAGCCGGTCCGCTTCGTCCACGGTGGTCCATGTCTTTGCCGTGAGCAGCCAGACGCGCGCACGAGCGATGCGTTCATCGAACTCCGCTCGCGGCGCGGGCCATCCATACGTTCTCAAAGCGCCGATCGCCAGCATCGTTCGCGTGACGCTGCTCTCCTGCAAGGGAGGCCGGTTTATAGCGGCTGTCCATGCGCCTGTCTCGCTCTGTTGTTCCGCAATGAAGTGAACCATCACATCTGTAACCGGCATGGCCGCCTCTTCCATATCGCTCATCCCAACCAGACGATAAAGGAATGCGTCATAGCCCGCAGGGCCGCCATTCAGGAGTGGCAATCGATCGATAGCGGCGGAAGCCTCAGACGCCATTCCATTGATCAGGCCCTGACGCAGGCGAGGCTCGGCGGTCAATCCCGCCGACTTCACGGCTCCGAACGCGCGCGCCGCAAATGGCTGGTGATGGCAGCCCACGCATCCTCCGCCTTCGTGGAAGAACGTTTCGCTGGATTTTGCCAGCAGCGCCGATGCATTCTGGATTGCCTGCCCGGCTGTCGGCTTATAGTCCGCGGGTCTCACGGGACTTTCCGGGAGGCCCTTCGATTTGGCCCCGTTCTTTTCCAGAAGCGCGATCACTGAGGGATTGCGATACTTGCGCGCCCAATCCAGCGCCGTCTCGGAATTCCTGTCGCCGATGTTCGCGTCGGCGCCCGCGGCAATCAGCGCGTTCACTGTATCGGGATTGGCGCGATCCGTCCCCACGGCCATCATCAGCGGAGTCATGTGCCTCACGTCCAGCGCGTTTACCTTTGCGCCAGCTTTGAGCAGCGCTTCCACGACGTTTGATTCGCCGCATGACGCCGCCAGCATCAGGGGGGTGATTTGAGTCAACTCAATTGGCCCGTTCTTCACTCTTCCCGCGTCGATGATGAGTGCGTTCACGTCGGCTCCCGCCCGGATCAATGAGAGCGCCTTCGTTCCTCCGTCGCACGCTACAGCTTCCACGAGCGCCGTATCGCCAGACTTCACGGCGTGGTGGGGGTCGAGCCCTTTCTCAAGAAGAAGCTGAACGACCTGAGGACTCGCATTTGCCGCCCCTCGAATCAGGTCGTCCATTCCGTTCGCGCGCGCCTCTTTTGGATCCGCGCCTTTCCCAATCAGGTATTGGACCGTCTTCTCATTCCCGGGCACATTCAGCGCAACCCACAATGGCGAACTGCCTTCCGATGCCTGCGCCCGGACGTCGCTGCCTGCCTCTACCAGCGCCCGCGTCTTTTCGAGATCGTAGGCGGCATACATCAGAGGCGTTGCCTGCATCCTGTTGCGAGCCATTGGATCACCACCAGCCTTTAACAGAATCCGCACGGCGTCGACGCTGCCATACAACGCCGCGTAATGCAACGGAGTCCATTCCTGCCGATCATGGACCTTCACTGTTTCACTCGCGCTCATCGTCCTGAGCGCGGTCAAATCATTCGCGCGAATCGCACGAAGAAAATCCTCCGCGCTCGGGGTCGCGGTGTCAACTTTGTCCGCAGCCGCCGCAATCGCGCAAGCGAAAGACAAAACGTACAGAACACGGTAGATTTTCATGGGCCCTCCAGAAAGATCACGATAATAATAACGTAAAATGCGCGCCACGGACAGCCGTGTCGAAGCGCCAACGCAGACTTCCCGGTTGCGTCTATTTGGAGATGTCCAGATTGATGGCGCCGCGCCCGCCAGAGACGCCAGGGGCCCCGCGTCTGCCGGGGAATCCAGATGAGCCGCGACCGCCTCGCGCACCGGCGCGGCCGTTGACGGGCGGCATCGGCTTTTCGGTTGCGGTTGCGATCAGCGCGGTCTTCTTTGCGGCGACGATTGAAAGCGACTTCACTGGGCCAGTGCCGGGAGCGAACTTCATCGCGCCATCGTCGGCGACGGTGATGTTGCCCGGGGCAGAGAGATCGAAGAAGCCGGAGTCTGGATGAACGGCGTAGTGCGCGGCCACGAGATCGTAGAGCGGCGCATCGTAAGGCATGGGTCCGTACGACTTGTATGCGTCTGTCACCGGATGCGCGGGATTCCACGAAAAGTCCACGTCGAGATCAGCGCCTGGAAAGTTCAGAGAATCGCCCAATTTTTCGGAACGTAGAAGACCGGCGAAGGCCACTCGGCGATCACTTTCCGCAGCGCGGCAGCGTCTTTGCAGGGCGTACCCGCATCCACAATAATCCGCCGTTTCACTCGATCTTTGTAGAGATCCTTCGTGCCCATCAGATCGAGCGACCGCGCCAGGTACGTCGCCGGGCCGCTGAGAATGACCGCGGAATCCGCATTGAAGATGGCGCCGTTCCGCAACACCGCCGCAGGCGCGGAGGTATCCGTCGCCTTCACGATCATGCGGGTGTACATGGGCTCGCTTTTGTCGTTCTTTCGTTCCACGGCGCGCTTCACCATGGCGGAATCCGGCACGCCCTGTTCGACCGCCAGCCCCACTGCCAGCGCCTGATTCCCGTTGCGAGGCGGACCAAACGAATACACGTGACTGACAATGTCGCAGAAAATCGCGGCGTTGAGACTTTCCGATGGCAACGTCCACACGCACGACCAGTTGCCGACGCTGCTCGCGGGCCGCGGACAGGGCTTGGTCAATCCAGGGCGTCATCTCATTTATCAGCGCGAAACGCTGGTTGCAAATCTGTTTGCAACGCGATGAGCGAATTATCGAGCAGGTTGGAATCGTTCTCCTTCGTCTCCTTCATCTTCTTCAGAAACGCCGCCATCGTTTGCGCATGGAGCACGTTGATCTCGCGCACTTTTTCCAGCATTGCCATATTGCCCATATGGTGGGTGAGCGGATGGTGCCCGTCCGGCACG
>DASYCD010000485.1:0-3474 GCA_036500405.1 Bryobacteraceae bacterium | reverse complement strand
ACGCGGGCGCTGCCGACAAGGCAGGTTCTGCTTGCGTTAGGTTTCGACGAAAAGCGGCTGACGGGCTGGCGTCTGGAACACAAGCTGGTTCAGGCGCTCGTGTTCCGGCACTACAACTCTGAAAGCCTGCCCACGACCTTCGGGTTCGACCGTCTCACGCGGGGCGTGCAGCCTGGCGAACTCAGGATGTTCCTGAACGACAGGTTTCCGCAGGGCTTCGTCATCAAGACCGCTCTGGGAGATTGTTCGGGGCGCGATATCGATCAGCGGACGGAGGCAGCTCTCGCGTGGATGGAAGGCGGCGGCCGTATCACGCTTCCGGCAGATTCCCTGACTGATGAAGAATTCATTGTTCAGGAGCGGAAGACAATCCGGCGAGAGTACCGCGTTCACACGATTGAAACCTCCGTGGTCGGCGATCTTACGGTTCACCGGCATTACGGGTTCATCGCGCCGGGCGAGCGCCAGGGGCCGAACGAGTATGTGCAGCGCATGCTCGATTCGCTGCCGGCCGGCGTCTCCGCGGGAGCAAACCTCGCATGGGACATCGCGCTGCTCGAGGACGGTTCCTTCGCCACGATCGAAGTGAATATTGGCGGGCTGCACACGGTCTGGAATCCCGGATTCCACGCCAGCGGATTTTTCCACCACAGAGACTACGGCGCAATTTACTCGGCGCGTCTGCTGTTGTTTCTTGAGAGGGCGTACGGGTGCCGCATCGCGGTTGCGGCGGACGCCCCTGAATACCCCGAGGAAAACTATTTCTACTCCGAGGTGGCCGACTGGAAAGAACGCTTTTCAATTGCCGTCTACGATACGAAAATAGCGTCCTGAATTTTTGTTCTATTTTTCACTTAAAAGGCTTGCGTTCTTATTAGTATGCATAGATACTGAACTTTCAACCTGGTTTAGAGTTTTCAATCGTTTCGGCCATTTGTTCCGACACCTGCGAAGTATTCGTGCAGAAGCCGACGTTATCGATAGTTATATATCGGTCGTAGTAGTCGTGCTTCCGGATGCGCAGGGGGGCGATTGTAAAAGGAGCCCATCGATGAGCGTACTTGCTTTTCCCCGCATTTATTTCAAAGGGAATGCGGAGTGGGATCCGTGCACGTTTAACAACAACGACTGGCAGGCGTTTCAGACCTACGATGCGGCGAATGCGGCGTTGAACTGGCCGTTCCTCGCCACCCAGAAGCCCCCGATCACGCCGGGAAATTTCGGTGATACTTTCCGGCCGTGGGCAATTGCGCTGCAGAATGACAACACCGATTCGCCGCCCGGACCGCGCGTTCCCGCCGAGTGGAATATGTTCGGCAGTCATGCTGTTTCGTTCGGTCAATATCAGGACAAAACGACAACCATCACGGGCGGCGCCGTTGCGTATGGTCAACCCGTCACGGCAGACCCGCTGATTGGTCTTCCGCTCAGCGTGTTGGGCGATTCCGCTTCCGGACCTGGCCGGCTTGTGGATACGAACCCGTCATCTTTCTGGTCGAGCCAGATTTATTACGGGGCCTTGCAGTTCGGTAGCGGACAGTATTCGATCAGCGGCCCGCGGGTGGCCCGCATGCATTCGCGCTGGATCAATCTGAGCCGTCTCTACGCCGCAACGCCGGAGATGGCGCAGCCGGCTGCGGCGGTCGCGTGCTGTTTTCAGGCCTGCATTGCCAACAGCTCGATCGCGTGGCAGAACGGTCCAGCCGGCGGCGCGGCATCGCAGCTGATTTCCAGCTTGAAGCAGGCGGCGTCCCAACCGGGCGCGCAAGGCGTGATGCTGCGGTTTACCGCGTACGTTAACCTCTATTTCAAAAACGGCATTTACAACGGTATTTCTCAGCAGCCTCGCAACTACAAAGAGCTTTCGGCAGATCTGGCGGAAGTGTGGGCTGCATGGAGAAAGAGCGGAGACCCTTCGCAATTCTTCTCGCAGCCGTGCTACAGCCATGTTGTGGGCACGGTTGGCGTCTGGAATGAGGGCGAGCTTGCCAGTGTGCCCGGCGGGCGTTATCTGGCGCCTGCAAGTTCCGTGGCGCCAGTGGGGAGCAGTACAACGATCACATTCGGGGCAGTCGCGGCGGAAGTGGATTATGCCAAGAGCGTGATCTCACTCGATTTCGGCAGCGCGATTCCTGAAGTCGCGATTGCCGGAACTACGGCGTCGAATCTTGTCAAAGCGGATTTTGGCAATCTGACGCTGGGCACGATTGGCGCCGGCTCCTCGTTCACTCCGATTGCGGATATTGACTACGCGGGGTATGAGCGTTCGGCGTATGAAGCCAGCGCGGGGATCATCGACATTCCTTTTCCGGGATCGGAAACCGCGGCGCAGTTACAGAACGGCCAGCTCGCCATTCAGGTGCAGGGTCAGACGATCCCGTCGACGGTGGCCGATGTCCGAAGGCCCGGACATGCAACGGTCGTCGTTTCCGCTACCGGTCCGCTGCTCGCCCTCACCGAACAGATCTATTCGGCGCAGACCGATAGCCGCGGTATTTACCTTGATGAAGGCGAGAGTCTGGAATTTCAGGTCAGCATACTTCAGACCGGCGCCCCGGCGGCAGGCGCATCCGTGCTGGTTGCGAAGTTCGATAACAACCTCAGTCTGATTCCCACCACGCTGCCGCAGTTCGTCAACTTTACCGGCGGTCAGCAACAAATCATCAGCCCCGGCGGCATACTGACCAGCGTTACGGTGGTGACTGCCGATCAGAACGGGATCGCCACAATCGGAGTAGCGGCGCAGAGCCCTGGGTTTCCCGTGCTCGGCTTCTTCCCGTTCGCCACAGGATCTGCGCTGCCGCAACCGCCGCCCGCTTTGTTCCCTCCGGGACCGGCGTTCTATGCCACGGTTCGCGTGCTGCCATTCGATTCGGGTTCGCCTGGGCAGTTTATCGATCTTTGGAATTCCACCCACGATCCCGCGCAGGCGTGGACGTTCGTCTACAACAACATTCTCTATATCTACGACATGATCTTCAGCGTCATGCTGCAGTACATCAATCTCGGGTCGAGGGATGCAGTCGAAAAGAGCGCGGGCGCGATCTCGGCGCTGATCGGGAAAAGTGTGGCGGCGGAAAGCACCATGGCAATGCCGATCACGCGTGACCTTTCCGACGGCAAACGGACCGTATTGCAACTCTGGCTGTACCTGGTGAATAACCAGTACAACGTTCCGAAGCTGAGCCTTGCAGATTTGAAAGGACAACAGTAGATGAGCCTGTTCGATTTACCCCGGATCAACTTCGCCGGAACCCTGCAACTGAATCCCGGTACCGCGAATAATGACGACTATGCCGGCGGCCTTCAGATCGCTTCTGGTCCCGGAGCAGGGCAGACTCTGGCGCTGATCGATTCGAAAACAGTTGAGCCGATCACATACGGGATGTCCGACGCTGACTTCATTGCGTGGGCACAGAAACCCCAGACTTTTAACGTAACCGGGCAACCGAATCAGCAAACCCAGCAGATTCC
>DASYCD010000484.1:0-7098 GCA_036500405.1 Bryobacteraceae bacterium | reverse complement strand
CTGCTGCGAACGCAGGCGCTCTATCTGCTGGGGCGCTGGGACGATGTGGAGAGCTTGCTGCCACAGGCCACCGCCGCAGCTGCAAAAGCTCATTCGGCTTTGCTCTCCGCCGAAGTGGAATTGCGGCGTGGCGCGCTCCTTGTAGCGCGCAGCCAGTTCACGGCCGCGCGATCGGCTTTTCAGAACACGCTCAAAGAAGCCGAAAAGCAGCATGACGATTACCTCGGGTCCCTCGCGGCGAATTATATGGGCTACGCTCTGTTGCAGGAATCGCGGTATGACGAGGCGATCCCCTGGTTCGAGCGGGCTCGCGCTTATTCGGCGCATTTGGGAGCGGCCGATTCCGTAGCGCGCGCGGATGGAAATATCGGCGCATCATATGCGGGTCTGGGCGATTACGAAAATGCCAGGCTCCATTACGATCGGGCGCTGGCGGCTTTCGATCGCACAGGCAATCTGTACGAGCAGCAAATATGGCTGGGACACGCCGGGAATCTTTCCTTCTATCAGGAGAAGTACGCGGAGGCGGATGCTCAATATACGCGCGCTCTGGGAATTGCGCGCTCTATGGGCGATCGCAGGCGAACCGGTATCTGGCTGAGTAATCTCGCGTCGGCGTCGGTCGAACTGGCGAAATGGGACGCGGCCCGGAAATACTATGACGAAGCCCGCGAGACGAACCGCGACGACAGGAACCATGAGTCGAATCTGCTGAATATCGCGGCGCAAATCGCAGCCGGAGAAAATCGCCCCGAGGAGGCTGCCCGGTTGTACCGAGAGGTCTTGAAGAGCGAGGCGGACGACCCCACCATTGCGCTCGATGCTCACGCCGGTCTCGCGCGCCTTTACGTACAGAACCATCAGCTGGCCAGCGCCGGGAACGAGTTTCGCGCCGCGACTGACGCTATCGACCGGCGCGGAGCAAAGCTGAACGACGATTACCGGCTTTCGTTTCTCAGCAGCCTGATTCGTTTCAATCGGGAGTATGTGGATTTTGAGATGGCCCGAGGTGAGCCTGAAGAAGCTTTGGAGGTCGCCGAATCGAGCCGCTCGCGCGTGCTGGCGGGAAGGAGCGGCAGTCTGCAAACCGCGAAACCGCGGCCCGCGAGCGAATATCGGCAGATCGCGCGGCGAACCGGCGCTGTTCTCCTCGAATACTGGTTCGGCGAGCATCGTTCTTACCTGTGGGTGATTACGGCCGACAAAATTTACTGCCATGCGCTCTCCCCGCGGAACGTGCTTCAGCCTCTGGTGGAGAACTGGCGCGCCGTGATAGCCAGTGGACGCAATCCACTGGAAGTGGCGCGCGATACGGGGGAGAGACTTTACACGGAGCTTCTTTCCCCGATTGCGACGGACGCTCCCGGCCGGAACAGATTTATCATCGTGCCGGATGAAGACCTGTACTCACTGAATTTCGAGAGCCTGCCGGCGGGCGCGGGCTCATCGAAGTTCTGGATTGAGCAGGCGACGACCGCGATTGCCCCGTCGTTGAATTACCTCACCGCCGAGGCCCGGAAACCCGTGCGTGGAAAGACGGGCAAGACGAAGATGCTGCTGATCGGCGATCCCGAATCCACCGATCCGCAATTCCCGAAGCTGGAGTTTGCCGGGCGCGAGCTCGATTCCATCGCGAGCGCCATGGCGGCGCCGGGTTCGAAGGTCTTGCGAGGTTCTGAAGCGCGTCCGGACTCATACGCCAGCGCGTCCCCGGAGCAATTCGGCTTGATTCACTTCTCGGCGCACGCCACAGCAAATCCGATCAGCCCGCTGGATTCTTCGGTCATTCTCTCGGGCCCTCCGGATCAATGCCGGCTGCGCGCGCACGACGTGATGAAAATTCCGTTGAAGGCAATGCTGGTCACAGTCTCCGGCTGCCGAAGCGCGGGCGGCAAGACCTACTCAGGCGAAGGCCTGGTGGGTTTCGCGTGGGCTTTTTTGAAAGCGGGCGCCGATAACGTCATCGCCGGACTGTGGGACGTCAACGACAGGTCCACGATGGAGCTGATGTCCCGTTTGTACTCGGAGATCGCGGCGGGCGCCGAGATTCCGGATGCCTTGCGGACCTCGAAGCTGGCGCTAATTCATGAGGGCGGCGCCTACAGAAAGCCGTTCTACTGGGCCCCGTTCGAGCTCTACACAGCAAGGGATTGAGTGGGGCAGGATGGCCTCCGGGATGGCAGCCTGCAGCCGATTGTGAATCGGCCACCTAACCAGGCAAGCGATCGCCGGCGAACTCCGGTTCAGCTACAGTGGGGGCATGGCAACCTTAGGCCCCTATTCCACCGCAGTGAATTTCTCAATCGATCTTGCGGGAACACCCGACACCCGTCCGGGGGCCTGGGGCAATGCCGGTTTCGCACAAAACGTCACGACATTCTCTCCGCCGGCGGGATACCAGGTTCGCGTACTCCGCATTTACGGGAACTTCATTGGCTTCCCCAAATCAGGCGTGGTTGGCGCCGCCACGTCCTGCGAGGTCGGATGGGGTCTGAAAACGACTGCGCCCGATGGAAGCGCCTATGCGTCAACCGGATACGACAATTCGTTTGTTTGGATCCAGGACGCGGTCACCGGCGCCTCGCCATCCTGTCGCCTCATGTTCGATTTCGATGTTCACGTCGGCGGCTTGCTTCAGCCCGATCACAAGCTGATCTCGCAGACATTCGTTGCCCTGAATACAACCGGGCTGACGATTCATATGGAGCCGACGTTTACGATGGTGTACCAATTCGAGCCCATCGCCAGTTGACAGGGTCGCCAGGCTCGTTGGACCCGTTGTGAATATGCAGTTTTTCCGGGATCGCGCAATGAAGTTGCTTCGGGCTGAGATATGAAGCTGAACGCCCGGGCCACATACCTTCCCGTCGGCTCCCGCTCCCAGCGGGCCGTGGTCCACGCCGATGCGGTTTTGTCGACCCGGAATTGCTCCGCGGCCTGACGTTGCAGCAGCTTCAGAACGAGCCGGGGGAGTCGCTTCGCAAGATGCGCGCCCCGCGGCGTCGCCTCGATCGGCTTTCACCGCCCTGCTCCTCAATCTCTTCGAAGCGTGCTTCGTTATACAGGACGCGGTCAAAATCCTTCTCAATGTGCAGCGCGTTCGCTCGCACCAGTGGACTCGCGTCGTTTTGCAGCCGCTTCGCTTCCTGACGTAAATGGCTAAAGGCCTCCCACGATATCCGGCACGGACAGATCCGCCGCACGGCCCGCGCACGCGTTCGCTCGTCGGCCGAACCCATCTCGAGTACAATCTGCTTCACGTCGGCTTCGCACAAGAGCTCGGCTCGTTCTTGTTCAACTGTTGCTACGAAGTGCTCTATGTGCGACCGCTCATGCTGCGATAATCGCGAAACTCGTGGTGCTCGTGATGTGCTGCTTCTTGCCATAGCCTGCTCCAATCATACCTGTCGGGAGCACAGACGGAGAGAGGAGGGATGGCCGCCAATTAGTTGCGGTACCGCCTTCCATCTCGATAGGATCGCGCGGATGAAATCCGAGATTCTGCTGAGTATGACTCGGCCACTTTCGCGATCGTGTGGACGTTCGGGGCTTCGCTGCCTGCCTCGACGCAATTCGAAGTGGTCTCGATCCGGCCTCATGTCTCGCAGGGCAATCCCGCAAATGAGCGCTCGGCATCGCAAGCGGCGTCGAAGCCACGCGCGACAACATTTCAGAGCTTCTCCCGCCACTGCTGGTCAACCGGTTCGGATTGCAGTTTCATCGCGAAATCCCGTATGAGCGAAATTTCGAATGCTGCTTCGATCAGGATGAAGGCAACGAAACTCCCGTTGAGCGCCTTCTGAGATTGATGCGTTTGAATTTCGGGAAATCTCGCATTCCCAAACCAGAACGCCAACTCAGCTCAAGTCCGGGCGCAACTGAACCTACGGCGTCGACAGGCGACCCAAAGCGATATTTCCTTTCGGACCGGTGGCAACAGCTTTCGGCTTCGGCTCGCTCAGTTCCGCTTCCAGCCCGGTTAACTTGAGTTTGGTAAGAGAGGGCAGAAGTACCGCAACCACGAGCAGTCCAAGGCAAATGGGCGCCAGAACTGTGATCATCGTGGACGTAACAAGTTTGTCGTTCGCCCAGTGCATGATCCACAATGCGACCAGCTGACAAAGGACGACCACTCCGACGACAAGACTTGCCGCCAGACTGGCGCGGGAGCGAAATTTATCTTCGCGCAGGATGGCCTGCACTCGTTTTGCATTGATCTCCGCCTCCACGTGGTCTGGATTCTTCTCCACACACCGGCGAAAGGCCGCGGCTGAAGCGCTGAAATCATCGAGTCTGAACCGAACAATTCCCTCGTAGAAATGCGGGTCCGCTTCATCGGGTCGTGCTTTTGACGCTGCATTCACTTCCTTCAGTGCTTCATTGAGGAGGCCGGAGTCGCCCGTGTCTTCGAAAAGCCTGACCAGAAGATGGCTGAGCGCGAGATGAAGTTTCCAGCGCCGAAGTTCCGGCATCTTTCGGATCGCGCGCCGCAACACGCTTTCGGCTTCGAGCGTCTTTCCGTTTTCCAGCAGCATAATCGCCAGCGTCCGGATAAAGTCGGGACTGGAAGGATCGAGCACCGCCGCCTGCCGAAACTCCGCGATCGCTTTGCGTGGCTTTTCCATCTGCGCGTGAAGATTGCCCATTTCCAGATGGAGCGCAGCGTCTTCGGGTTTGATCGAAATTCCCTTTTCCAGAATTTGCCGCGCGTCCTCAAATCGCCCCATGTGTACATAGAGCGCGCCCAAATCGGCATAATGACCGTGCGCCGCGTTGGCTTCAACAGAGCGCGAAAGATAGGCTTCAGCTTCGGGAAGATTTCCCTGCCGAAACGCGATTACGCCGAGACAACCGAGGGCTTCGGGCAGGCCGGCGTTCAATTCCAGCGCTCTCCGGCAATGTTTGTCCGCCTCGATGAGCGAGTCCTCATCGCTGTCCTGCAATAGCGTCCAGGCCAGATTGACCAGCGGATAGGGATCACCGGGCGATAAACGTACCACTTCTCGAAACACAGTGGCCGCCCCCTCGAAATTTTCGTTGGCGTAGCGAATCCACGCGAGTTCGCTGCGAATCCCCGGGTTGTTTGGATATTTCGCTACCGCCGACTTCGCGGACAGTTCCGCATCTTTTAACAATCCCTGCAGGCGCAGCGTGGCAATCCGGCCCTGCACGGCGCTTTCATGAACCGGGTCGATTTCCAGCACCCGCGCAAAGGTAGCTGCTGCGGCGGCGTATTGCCGGCGGCGAAATTGAACCCAGGCGAGTTCAACCAGAAGCTGCGGACTGTCCGGAAACAGCTGTAGCGCTTCAGCGGCTGCAGTCGAAGCTTCCTCCTGTCTCTCCAGTAAACGAAGCAGGGAGATTTTCCATGCCAGCAGGGGCGCCGTGGGCGGACTGTCGCGGAACAGCATATCCAGGGCATGTAAGGCTTCTTCGTACTTCCGCTGATCGACCGCAAGCCACACCCTTTCCGCGAGCAGGCCTGGCGCGTGCGGGAGTGTGTGGAGTGCGTGCCGAAGAAATGTCGCGCCTTCGGCGTACCGCCGTTGTTTGCGCAGGGCCGCGGTTTTGCCCTGCAGTGCGCCCTCATTCACCGGATCGACGTGAAGAATGTGTTCAAAGTGGGACTGAGCCTCGGCGAAATCCCCTCGCTCGAACAGATCCCAGGCCGCCCTCTCCTGCTCCTTGCGCTCCTCGTCAGGGGTCATGGCTCAAATCTAGCAATGAAACGTGCGCGCGTGTTGCGGGAGTTAGTTTGAAGTTGGCGACCCCGGGAGATTCGGCATCTCCTGAACGTTTGTAACCCAACCGGGCCCGGTCACAGGCAGAGCGTTCGCGAGAACGATGCCAGGCTCCCTGAGCTGCGGGGTCGTAATTGCAGCCTACCGTGAACCCTTATGCTTTCCAATGGTTAACAGTACTGGCCGGGTACTATCAGCGCCCAGGCCGGCTCCTCGGCAGCTTTCAACGTTAACCCCAGTTGGTCCTCCAGCGCTCGAAACAGCTCCGGCACTGGCTTGACGCCTTTATCCTTACCCCACAACGGCGATGAGAACCGCTGAAACCGAACTGCCTCGCCGGCGCCCGTTTTATCCACGATCGGTCTGTCTACATAAGCAGCTATCTCAGCGATATACGCCGCAGTGGTGCTGCCAGACCTTTCGTCTTCTTTGAGCTTCGATCCATCAGGCCCGGCCGTCAGCTCATAGACCGGAACCGTTCTGCTCTCTCGATGCGCCTTCAATTGAAAGCGATCCGCAAGTAATTGCCGCAGCAACTCGCGAGCCTGATCCACCGTTAATGCATCCTCCCCTGCCGCGTGAATCTGCACGCGATAAAAATTTTCTCGCACGGGCTCCAGCATCCATTGCGGCGCACCGGAAATCTGAAATCCCGCAACGTCATACGCCATGGTGATCAACTGGCAGAGGGACATTTCGGGCAGTTTGAATTGATTGCCGGAAATGAAATGAGGATGTCCCTTCTCGACACTGACACCGCCTGGACTCATTGCCCCGATGTTGCAAATACTGCCAAAAATCTGCACGCTGATGGCGGCATCACCGTTATCCTGACGAGCTGGCGCCGTGAGGGACGCAGATCCGATCGCACGCGGCGTGCTCTGTGCGAGCGCGGTCAATCCGGTCGCGGCAAGCAGCAATCTACAGAGAAGAGAATTTGCGGTCACAGCTTTTTCCCTCAATTTCCGGTGGCTAAAAAATCAGGACGCGGCGGCAACTCCTTCGAGTGTAACTGTTTCCGGCGATGCCTTGACGTGTTCGGCTTCCCGCCGTTCCTGCGCCTGGAGCCCCTGCATCTCGATGCGATACGCGTTGTGAATCACCCGATCGAAATGCTGTCGGCCACGGGGGGTCTGCTCCCGGCCAATATCTCCTCTGCTAACGAATGGCAGCTTCGGCCTGGTACGAACGGTATTGTACCGGTGCCGTGCACGCTCCTATCATTGGGCTTCGACGAGAGTGTGAGATTTTGGGATCGACAAAAACTTAACAAAGCTGGACAACAATGCGCAGTGAGACCTTTGCAATAGAACAACATCTGATTCAGACCATAGAAAAATGGCCCGATGAGCTGAGC
>DASYCD010000483.1:0-2286 GCA_036500405.1 Bryobacteraceae bacterium | reverse complement strand
TGGCTGATTCTGCCTGCGCTGAGTCTCGGAGTTGTAACGCGCAACCTGCTGGATTTTTCAGCTACGGCGCTGCTGGTATGGGTTTTGCTGGTGCTGACCAGCGTCGGCTGGCGTGGAATCCTGGGGTTTCCCTATTCTTTTACCATCGCAAACCCGCTGCAGAATGCCAGCATCGCGTCGGTGGCGCCGATGATAGCGGCGGGCATCGCCGTCCTGGGACTGCAGTTCGCAAACCGGCGCACAATGCGCGGGCGGGGATACATTCTTGCGGGCGTACTGATTTCCGGATTGCTGGCATCGAAAAGCAGCGTCGCCTCATTCTCGCTTCGAGCTGCGCACCCATCTTTCGATCCCCAGAAGATTCACGTGGACTTCGATCTCACCCAGCCAGTCCGTGATGTTTCGGAGCAAAACAGTGGTTGCGCCGATTTACCTCTAAGAGTGGAAGGCATTGCGGGAAATATGATTCTCCGGGGATCAGGTGAAGCGAAGAGCTCCTTTGGAACCCTCCCCGCCCCCAGGGTTGAAATTAATGGAGCGCGGAACGGGTATTGGGCCACGATCTGTCCTCGTCCTTTCACGCCCGTGCCCATTGCAGTTCTCGTGCCCTTAGATCTTGAACTGATCGAGGCTTCAACGGTGGCAACGATGCCTGTCAGGCTGGGCGTGCAGAATGCAGGGGACGCGGGTCGATGTGAAGTCCGGGAGGACGTCAATTCTTATCTGCGGTGCACACTCACCGAACCGGCCTCCGGCGCCACAACCGCAGGTCTGGAATATCCGGGCTACCTGAATTTCGCTCAAGGCTTCGGCGATGCCGGAACGTTCCCGCTCAGTCCAGTGTGGCGCCGGAAATTCGATGGCGTCTCGCATGACATGCGTGGCGGATGGCGGCTCGATAACGCATTGAAGCGGGGCGACGCGCGGTTCGTGTTGCGAAATGAACAAGTCATCGGCGCGTTTTCGCGCACGCTGATCTATGAGGGGCTCGATTTCCCGAGAGACCATTTCCGGTTGCCCCTCAAACCCGTCAGCCCGGCGCCCGGTATGCCAAAAAAATGAGACAAGCGCTCCATATCTTCCTGAAAGACGTTCGCGGGCTTCAATTTCAGATTGTCCTGCTGATGGCGCTGATCTCCTGTTTTGCGTGGCTGGACACTCGCTTGATTTCGAATCTTGTCATCGCGCTGGAGTTGATCCTGACGACGGCGGTCTGGTTTCTGATCGCGCGGGCGATTCACGAGGACGGGCTGGCGGACGACGATGAGTTCTGGCTCACCCGGCCCTACGCGCGCAGCAGCCTGCTCGGCGCCAAAGTTCTGATGGCCATCGTTGTGGTTGCAGTGCCGCTATTCATCGCCGATGCGGCGATTCTCGCCACGCAATCCATATCCGTGACGGATCATCTGATCGAACTGGCGTTGCGGCAATTGTACGTGTCGCTCTGGCTGATCGTGCCGCCCTTTGCCATTTCCGCCGTCACGCGCACCGCGGCCCAAAACGTCGTGGCGTGGATTGCGATGGCCGCGATTGGAGTGTTGACCTGGTTTCCTGGCCTCGTCGGAATACAGAACGATTTTCGGCTGGAGAACGAAAAATACGCGCTGGCGGCAGCACTGATCATCGCGGGCGTCGCGGCGTGGCTTCAGTTTTCCTTCCGCAGGACAACTCTCACGCGGGTAATGGTTGCCGCGGCCATTCTGCTGCCTTCACCGCCGTTTCCGGAATCGGCCGCGCTGGCGATCGAACAACTGCGGAACAGCGAGCCACAACGGACATCGCGGATTTCAGTGACAGCGGCTGCGCAGAGCCTGGTCGAACCGGCGGAATCGGGTTATCAGGGTTCACGGCATTGCGTCCACGTGCCGATTCGCGTGGCGGGCGTTCCGGACGGCTGGCGCGCCGTGGTGTTGAGCCAGGACGATCGCCTGGAATCCGCCGCGGGAACCTGGAGCAGCGGCTGGCATCAGGGGGTGTCACGGCCTGATTCGTTATCGGTCTGTGAGTCCGGGCAGCCGGATTCGCAGCCGTTCTCGCTGCGCACGTCGGTCGCGCTCGCGGTCTATGAACCGGAGAAGCCAATCCGAATCAAGGCGACGTTCGACACATTCGAAGCGCCGGGAATCGGGACATGTCGGTTCGTGCAGACGGGGCAGACAGACACGAAACAATACATCCTGGGGTGCGCGACCGCGGTTTGGCTGCCGCCGCCGGGAGAGGCCGGAGTGGCCGGCAAGGAGAGCCCGTCAGAGCCGCTCGCGCCCTCTGAGTTCGCCTGGACGCCAT